>NZ_JAIRBP010000009.1:0-112572 GCF_021151495.1 Halomonas sp. IOP_31
GGGCCCAGCGCGATGTGGCGCTGACGCAGGTCGACCCGCGGCATCGGCTGACGCTCGGGCAGCGCCGGGTCGACGCGCACGTCGAGCCACTCGCCGGCGCGCACCACCTGGGCGAACAGCCGTAGCTGGCCGCAGGTACGGCCGCGCTCGCCCTCGATGCGGCCTTGGGGCAGGCCGGATTCGGCCACCGCGCGCTCGATCAGCGTGTCGCCGAGCGCCTCGATCTCGGAGGCTACCGTCTCGAGGAACGTCGCGCGTTCCTCCAGCGAGGTCTCGCGGTAGCGGTCGAAGGCCGCCCAGGCGAGGCCGCAGGCGCGATCGACGTCGTGGGCGGTGCCGCCGGCATAGGCCGGCTCCAGGCGTTGATTGGTGCTCGGGTCGATGGCCTGAATCGGCTCGCTGGCCCCAGCGACGGCCTGCTGGCCGATGAGTAGTTTGCCTTCCAAGGTCATGACTTCCTCCTGAGAATGATGCTGCAGCGTGTCGTATCGACGATACGAGTCTGGCTATGAAGAACTATGAATCAGAGCGCGTTGACGGTGGTGGCGCCGTCGTCGGCGACGAACGTCAGCGAATTGCGTAGCGGGCGACCCAGCGCCGGCAGCTCGATTTCGAAGCGATCGCCCTCCTGGGTGCGGACGTTCTCGGCGAAGCTCAAGGTGGCCGTGCCGAAGAAGTGGACGTGGACATCGCCGGGGCGCCGGAACCCCGGATACTTGAAATGGTGGTATTCGAGATTGGCCAGGCTATGCGCCATGTTGGCCTCGCCGGTGAGAAACGGCTTTTCCCAGAGTGTCTTGCCATCGCGCACGATGCGGCTGGTGCCCTCGAGGTGCTCGGGCAGCTCGCCGATCAGCAGCTCCGGGCCGAAACTGCAGGCGCGCAGCTTCGAGTGGGCCAGCCACAGATAGTTATGGCGCTCGGTGACGTGATCGGAGAACTCGTTGCCGATTGCGTAACCCACCCGCCACGGCTGGCCGTCGTCGCCGATCACGTACAGTCCGGCGAGTTCGGGCTCCTCACCGGCATCCTCGGCGAAGGCCGGTACCGACAGCGCTGCTTCGGGATCGACGACGATGCCGCCGTCGCCCTTGTAGAACCATTCCGGCTGGGCGCCGATCTCGCCGACGGCGGGCTTGCCGCCTTCGACGCCCATCTTGAACATGCGCATCGAGTCGGTCAGCGCTTCCTTGGCGGCCTGGGCCTGATCCGATATCTGGGCGTGCATCGCCGAGCGGGTATCGGCACTGCCCAGGTGGGTCAGGCCGGTGCCGCTGATCAAGCAATGGGCCGGATCGGGGTGGCTGAGCGGCGTGCGCAGGCGGCCTTCGGCAATCAGTTTGGCATAGTCCAGCCGCGTATCGGTCAGCGCGGCCTCGGCAGCCGCGCTCAGCGTCTGCCCTTCGCGAATGGCGTGCTGTGCCAGGCCGTAGGTGCCGTATTCGGCGTCCAGCAGGCGAACTTGCCGCTCATCCTCGACCAGCGCGACGCGCAACCGGCTTTGGTGTTCGCATTGTATCAGTCGCATAAATGGCTCCCTTGAGCAGTGTAGCGGGTTGATCGTCATACCAGCCACATCGCCAGGTTGGACCACGATAGCAGGACCGGCAGCATGCACAGCTGGTTGGCGATGAACGGCAGCAGCGACACGACGACGTCCTTGAGGCTGATCTCCGACGACGCCACGCCCTTCAGGTTGAACGTGGCCGGGCCCAACGGCGGCGACAAGGTTCGTGCCACCACACGGACCGATCAGTCCCGGCGGCTGTTATTACCGCCGGGTCAGATAGTCGAGCAGGGCGCCGCTGCCGAACCGCCAGGGGCGAATCCGATCGCAGCGCTCGACGGGATTGATCAGCGCGCCGAGTTGGTGCGCGGCGATGGTGACGCGATCACCGATCCTGTGAGTGAAGCCGCTGCCCGGCTTGCCACGGTCCTGGGTCGGTGCGAACAGCGTGCCCAGAAACAGCAGGAAGCCGTCGGGGTACTGGTGGTGGGCGCCAATCGTCTGCTCGACCAGATCGAGCGGGTCGCGGCTGATCTGCGCCATCGAACTGATCGCCTCGAGGCGATAGTCGTCGCCGCCTTCGACCTCGAGATGCACCTCCATGCGGCGCACGTCGTCGATGCCGAACGCCTCGTCGAACAGCCGCACGAAGGGACCGATGGCGCAGGAAGCGTTGTTGTCCTTGGCCTTGCCCAGCAGCAGCGCCGAGCGGCCCTCGACATCGCGCAGATTGACGTCGTTGCCGAGCGCCGCACCGCGCACCCGGCCGCGAGAGTCCACCGCCAGCACCACTTCGGGCTCGGGATTGTTCCAGGCCGAGGCTGGATGGATGCCCACCTGGCTGCCGAAGCCCACCGAGGACATCGGCTGGGCCTTGGTGAAGACTTCGGCATCGGGACCGATGCCGACCTCGAGGTATTGCGACCAGACGCCCAGGTCGATCAGCCGGCGCTTGAGGGTGGCGGCGTCTTCGGAGCCCGGTTCGAGACGCGACAGGTCGTCGCCGATCAGCTCCTCGATGGTTTCGCGGATCGATGCCGCCAGGCTGGCGTCGCCGCGGGCTTGCTCCTCGATCACCCGCTCGAGCATCGAACTGGCGAACGTTACCCCACAGGCCTTGATCGCCTGCAGATCGCAGGGTGCCATCAGGTACTGGCGATCAGGATCGCCCTGGGCGTCGAGCGAGTTCGTCAGGCATCCGTCCACGCTAACCAGCGGGGCGTCGGCGGCCGCCTCAATACACGCCGTCAGGTCGTCGCGCTCGAGCAGCGTGCTGAGCGTCGGCGCCAGAGCGCTGATGTCGTGCAGCCAGCCGCTACGCACCGTGACCAGACGCGGGCCTTGGCTTTCGGGGTCCCAGAGCCGGCCGAGCAGTCGGTTGTCGGGCATATCCCGAGGCAGCAGTGCGTGGGTGTGCATGGTCTATGAGCCTATTCAGTCAAATGTTGTTGTCTTCGATCAGTGTGGTCTTCGATCAAGGCGGCCTTAAATGTTGAACATAGAGTATATATGTTCAACATATACTTTCGTAGGGCGTGACTCGAATTGCTCTTACAGACTTGGCGAGTTCGCTCCGTCGACCGACGAGTTGCGTCGGCTTGCCAGCCTCGGTTTGGCGCCATGCGCAAGCGTGGCGACTCAGGCCAGGGGCAGGGCCTGCGAACGATCAAGTTGTACCAGCCGATGATCGGCCGCCTTCAGGGCCAGTTGGATAGCGCCCATGCAGGTCATGTCGTGGTCCCAACTGTAAGTGGTGAGGCGCGTCTGGCCGATCAGTTCCTCGACCAGCGCATCATTCAGTGCCTGGTCGAGGCTGGGCTTGAGCTGGTCATAGGCGCGCACGCCCGAGCCGGTGATCAGTACCTGGTCGGGATTGAACAACGCCAGCACGTTGGCGATGCCGGTGCCCAGCACCTGCCCCGCCTTGGCGAATATCTGCCGGGCGATCGGGTTGTCGTTCTCGGCGAGCCGCACCAGCGCCTGCATCTGTTCTTCCGAGGGATGGGCGCTATCGCCGGCGGGCAGCGTCAACAGCGTGTGGGCGTCCCGATAGAGCGCGTAGTCGCTGACATAGGCCTCGATACAGCCGCGCTTGCCGCAGGCGCAGAGCGCACCGTTGGATTCATACTTGGTATGCCCGAACTCCGCCGACGAACCGTGGGCGCCGAGATAGGGCTTGCCATCGATCATGATCGCCATGCCCACGCCATAGCCGAGCATGATCACCGCCAGGTTGGGGATGGTCATGTAGTCGGGGTGGCTGGTAATCGCTGCAGAGATGCAGTTGGCGTCGTTATCCAGTTGAACCGGGCAGGCGAAGCGGGCCCGGAGCGGAGAGACGACATCGACATTGCGCAGGGCGAAGGCCGGCGACCAGACGATGCTGCCGCGTATCGGGGATACGATTCCCTGTACGGCCAGACAGATACTGGCGACCGGGCCTGAGGTGGCCGCCAGGCGTTGGCTCAGGCCGTCGATGTGCTGGATCAGCAACTCGATCAGCGCCTCGGCCGTCAAGCTCAGCGTATCGATCGCCTGGGTATCGCTGTAGTGCAGATCGCCGCAGAAGTTGCCTACCGTTAAGCGCACTTCATTGATCGACAGCTTGATGGTGATGACGCAGGCCACGTTAGGATCCAGGGCTATCAGCGTCTTGGGGCGGCCGCGATGGCCGAGGTTCTGGGTGGACAGTGGACGCTCGACGACGACGCCCCGTTCGAGCAGTTCCCCGCTGATCGAGGTCACCGTCGCCGAGCTCAACTGGTTGGCGGCTGCCAGATCGACACGCGCCATGGCGCCATGGGCGCGCAGCGAACGGATCAGTGCCAAGGTGTTGTCGGTGCGTATCGAGTCGGTGACCGGGGCGACCATGAAGAGACCTCTAATTAATTCATGTTGCTAATTATATAGCGCCAAAAGATTTAAGGAAAAATGCCAATCGAACGGGGGTAATCCAATAAACGATTCATTTGGGCCGATTTTTTGCTCGTCTGCACATCCCAATCCTTGCTTTTTCGCCTTTTGTCGAAGCGACTAAAGTGCCATGTGGCTGTATTTAATTCATGTGCTAAATTAAATCTCACTCGAAGCCAGCCACATCGTGCGCTTGGTTGCTGTAGGGGCGTCAAGCGTGGCTAGTCTTTCAGCCCCTAAAACAGCGAAACAAAGCGAAGAAAACAGGAGCCGATATGACCCACCCTTCAGCGCGGTACCCCAGCCTCGAACAGCGCGTGGTGTTCATTACCGGTGGCGGCAGCGGTATCGGCGCCGCCCTGACACGTGCCTTTCATCGCCAGGGCGCCCGGGTGGTGTTCGTCGATATCGCCAGGGAGGCGAGCGAGGCGCTGGTCGAGGAACTCGAGCGGGAAACCGGCCGTGCCCCGTGTTTCGAGTTCTGCGATATCCGCGATGTCGAAGCCCTGCAGTCCACCATCGTTCGGGTCGGCGAGACGCTGGGTCCCATCCGCGTGCTGATCAACAACGCCGCCAACGATGACCGCCACGATTGGCGCGATGTCGACGTGGCCTACTGGGACGAGCGGATGTCGCTCAACCTGCGACCGATGTTCTTCACCATTCAGGCCGTGGCCGAGCAGATGCGCGAGGCGGGCGGCGGTTCGATCATCAACTTCGGCTCGGTCAGCGTGCGCCTGGCGCTCGGCGACATGGCCGCCTATGTCAGCGCCAAGGCCGCGGTGCACGGGTTGACGCGCAGCCTGGCCCGCGACCTGGGCCCGCATGGCATTCGCGTCAACACTCTGGTGCCCGGCAGCGTCATGACCGAGCGCCAGCTCGATAAATGGATCAGTCCCGAGGACGAGGCCAACATCCAGGCCCACCAATGCCTGAAGGTACGCCTGGAAGCCGAGCATATCGCACCAACGGCGCTGTTTCTCGCCGCCGACGATAGCGCCCAGATCAGCGCCCAGGAGATCCCGGTCGATGGAGGCTGGGGGTGAGCGCGCCCGCCGTCGCCGTCGCGCTCGACATGAGCCTGGGCGAGAGCCCCGTGTGGGACGCGGCGAACGAGTCCCTGCATTGGGTGGATATCAACCGCGGACTGGTTTACGGCTGGCGGCCCGGGAGTGACGCCGCACCGTATAGTGTCGCGCTGGGCGAGCCGCTGGGCTGCCTGGCGTTGGGCGACGCGGGGCTGATCGTCGCCGCGCGCTCGGGGATCTACCGGCTGGACCCTGGCAGCGGCGAAAAGACGCGGATCGTCGCCAACCCCGAATGGCTCGATGGAGCCGGCAATCGCTTCAACGATGGCCGCTGCGATCCGCTCGGGCGATTCTGGGTGGGCACGATCGACGCCACCGAAGCGGCGCCGAGTGCCAGCCTGTATCGCCTGGACGGCGAACGCCTCACCTCGGTGAAGGGCGCGCTGGCCATCTCCAACGGCCTGGCATTCAGTCCCGACGGCCGCTTCGCCTACCACAGCGACTCGCCAACCCGCCAAGTTTGGCGTTACGCCTTCGATGCCGAACGCGGCACGCTCGAGGCGGGTGAGCCATGGATCGATCTGGCGGATCACGACCTGCCCGGGGTGCCGGACGGCGCCGCGGTCGACAGCCGGGGCGACTACTGGTGCGCGCTCTACGGGGGCGGGCGGATCGCCAGGTTCGATCGCCATGGCGCTTTCCTGGAAAGCCATGCCTTGCCTTGCCCGCACCCCACCATGGTGGCTTTCGGAGGGACCGACCGCAGGACGCTTTACATCACCACGGCCACGCAGCATCTAAGCGACGCCGAAAAACGGCAATGGCCGTCGGCGGGCAGCTTGTTCGCCATGCCCGCGCCCAACCCCGGGTTGATCGAACCGCGCGTCACGCGCTGAACGACCGCCCTTGTCACGCTCCAACAACAAGACGGGAGTAGCCATGTCAAGCCATCCCAGAAAGATCCTGATGAGCGTCTCCGTCGCCACACTGCTCGGCTCCGCGCAGTCGGCGTTCGCTTCAAATTAGCTTCTTTCAAACCTGATAAGCAAAAAACAATACGAAAATAAAGGAGTAAAGCATGCCAGCAACAAGTAAAAGACAACCCGTCTATATCTTCATCATATGTTGTATCGCTGCGATCGGCGGTTTCCTGTTTGGCTTCGATAGCGGGGTCATCAACGGCACCGTTGACGGCTTGCAGTCGGCGTTCGATTCCGACAGCGTGGGTACGGGATTCAATGTCGCCTCGATATTGCTGGGCGCTGCCGCCGGGGCGTTCTTCGCCGGCCGCCTGGCCGATCTCTATGGCCGACGTACCATTCTGCTGGTCGCTGCCGCGTTCTTCCTTATCAGCGCCTGGGGCTCCGGTGTTGCGGAATCGTCGCTGGAGTTCGTCATTTACCGCATTCTCGGCGGGATCGCCGTGGGCGCGGCAAGCGTCATGACGCCTGCGTACATCAGCGAGATTGCGCCGTCACGTGTGCGTGGCCGCCTGGCAACGATTCAGCAGGTAGCCATCATCTCCGGGCTGTTCGTGTCTTTCCTGAGCAATTATCTGCTGGCACAGATCGCGGGCTCATCCGTTTCGGCGTTATGGCTTGATTTCGCCGCCTGGCGCTGGATGTTCTGGATCGAGATTCTGCCGGCGGCGTTCTTTCTGTCAGCGTTGTTATTCATTCCGGAAAGCCCACGTTACCTGATCAGTGCGGGCAAGGAAGACAAGGCCAGAAAGGTGCTGGCATTGACTTACGCCGAGAGCGAGCTGGAAGCGAAGGTTGTGGAGATCAAGGAAACCCTTTCCAGCAGCCATAAGCCACGCCTCTCCGATGTGATCAATCGAGCGACCGGCAAGGTCCACAGTATCGTCTGGGTCGGGATCGGCCTGGCGGTCTTCCAGCAACTGGTCGGCATCAACGTGGTGTTCTACTACGGTGCGGTGTTATGGCAATCCGTCGGCTTTTCCGAGAACGATGCGTTGCTGATCAACGTGATCAGCGGGGCGGTGAGTATCGGTGCCTGTCTGATCGCCATTGCGCTGATCGACCGGATCGGCCGCAAGCCGCTGCTGTGGGGCGGTTCGGTAGGCATGTCGGTCACCCTGGCGATACTCTCCTATGCCTTTTCCACGGCCAGCATGGTCGATGGCTCGCTGTCGCTGTCAGACGATATGGGGGTTATCGCGCTATTGTCCGCCAATGCCTACGTGCTGTTCTTCAATGTTTCATGGGGGCCCGTCATGTGGGTCATGCTGGGGGAGATGTTTCCCAATCAGATGCGTGGATCGGGGCTGGCCATCGCCGGGCTGTTCCAGTGGCTGGCCAATTTCGCGATCACCATGACCTTCCCGATCATGCTGGCCTCGGTTGGGCTGACCGGCGCCTACGGATTCTATGCGCTCTGTGCCGTGATCTCGACCTTCTTCGTCATCAAGTTCGTCAAGGAAACCAAGGGCAGAGAGCTGGAAGCCATGTCCTATGAGTGACCTGATGCCAACTGTATGTTGAACATATAGTTCGTTTGTTCAACATACGCTGATGATTGGATAGACTACTCTCTCCGGTATAGGCGGCTCGGTGCATCAGTGACCGGTCGCCTCATTTCAGCATTCCCATTTGGTTCAAGGCATCGCACCCATGAGTAGTCAGAAGATCACGCCCGAGCAGCTGCGCTCGCGCTGGTGGTTCGACAACCCCGAGCATCCCGGGACCACCGCGCTGTGCATCGAACGCTACATGAACTACGGCATCACCCTGGAAGAACTGACCAGCGGCAAGCCGATCATCGGCATCGCCCAGTCGGGGTCCGACCTCACGCCCTGCAACCGCCACCACATCGAGCTGGTCAAGCGGGTCAAGGACGGCATCCGCGCCGCCGGCGGCGTGCCGTTCGAGTTTCCGTTGCATCCGATCCACGAGAACGTGCGGCGGCCGACGGCGGCGCTGGATCGCAACCTGGCCTATCTGGGACTGGTCGAGATACTTCATGGCTACCCGCTCGACGGGGTGGTGTTGACCACCGGCTGCGACAAGACCACCCCGGCCTGCCTGATGGCGGCGGCCACGGTCAACATCCCGGCGATCGTGCTCTCCGGCGGGCCGATGCTCAACGGCTGGCGGGGCAGCGAGCGGGTGGGCTCGGGCACCGTGGTCTGGGAGCTGCGCAAGCGGCTGGCGGCCGGCGACATCGAATACCCCGAGTTCCTCGCCCGAATCACCGATTCGGCGCCCTCGGCGGGCCACTGCAACACCATGGGCACCGCCTCGACCATGAACTCGATGGCCGAGGCGCTGGGCATGAGCCTGCCGGGTTCGGCGATGATCCCCGCGCCCTACAAGGAACGTTCGATGGTCGCCTACCAGACCGGCGAGCGCATCGTCGGGATGGTCTGGGAAGATCTGCGGCCCAGCGATATTCTTACCCGCGAGGCGTTCGAGAACGCCATCGTGGTGTGCTCGGCACTGGGCGGCTCCTCCAACGCGCCGGTGCACATCAACGCCATCGCCCGCCACGCCGGCATAGAGATCGACAACGACGACTGGCAGCGCCTGGGCCACCAGATCCCGCTGCTGGCCAATGTCATGCCGGCAGGCATCTATCTCTCCGAGGAGTTCTACCGCGCCGGCGGCGTGCCGGCGGTGATCAGCGAACTGCTCGGCGCCGGCAAGCTGCACGGCGAGGTAATCACCGTCAACGGCCAGAGCCTGGCCGCCAACGCCGCCGGCCGCGAGACGAGCGACGACGACGTGATCCGCCGCTACGCCAACCCGCTGGTCGAGGCGGCCGGCTTCATCAACCTCAAGGGCAATCTGTTCGATTCGGCGCTGATGAAGACCAGCGTGATCGCCAGCGACTTTCGCCGGCGCTTCTTGAGTCGCGCCGAGGACCCCGACGCCTTCGAGGGCCGCGTGGCGGTGTTCGACGGCGCCGAGGATTACCATGCGCGTATCGACGACCCCGACCTGGCGATCGACGAGAACACCATCCTGATCATGCGCGGCGCCGGGCCGGTGGGCCATCCGGGCAGTGCCGAGGTGGTCAACATGCAGCCGCCTGAGGCGCTGATTCGTCAGGGCATCGAGTCGCTGCCGTGCATCGGCGACGGACGCCAGTCGGGCACCTCCGGTTCGCCGTCGATCCTCAACGCCTCGCCCGAGGCGGCGACGGGCGGGGGCCTGGCGCTGCTCGAGACCGGCGATCGCATTCGCGTCGATCTGCGCCGTGGCGAGGCCAACCTGTTGCTCGACGCGGCCACGCTCGAGGCGCGCCGCGAAGCGTTGGCCGCCCGCGGCGGCTATGCCTACCCACCGCACCAGACGCCGTGGCAGGAGATCCAGCGCAGCCTGGTGGAGCCGCTCGATCGTGGCATGACCCTGGAACCGGCGACCCGGTATCGCGACGTGGCACGCCGCTCGCCGCCCCGCGACAATCACTGAATGGCTTGCTGTGTGTTGGGAAAGGCGGCTCAGTCGAGCTCCACGCTGCGTCCCAGCGACGTTTTGGGAGCTTCCAGGCCGAGCGCCTTGGCGGTGCCGGCCAGCACCGCCTGGGCCGCGCGGAACGCTTCGCGCGGTTGGCGGGCGCGGATGCACTCCATCAACCGCCGATGGCGTTCCAGGCTCTTGGCCGGGTCGTCGGTCTCGCTGACGTTGGACATCGACACCAGCAGGTAGATGGACGGGCGCAGAATATGCGAGAGCTGCGCCCAGACGATGTTGTGGGTCGCCTTGAAGATCGCCTCGTGAAAGGCCACGTCGTAATCGCTGTGCAACCGCCGCGCCTCGCCGCTGTCGGCATTGTGCAGATACTGGCCCATGCCCTCGAAGGCTTCCTCGAGCGTCACCAGGTCGCGCGCCGTGGCGCGTCTGGCGGCGGTCATCGCGACATAAGGCTCGACGTCGAGGCGGAAGGTCAGGATCTCGCGCTGCACCTTGGCGTTCGGCGCCGCGTAGCGAGTCATCCAGGCGGTGACCTGCGGATCGAGGATGTTCCAGTCGGCGTATTCGCGAACCTTGGAGCCGTGGCCCGAGATGCGTTCGATGATCCCCAGGTCGACCAGTTGACGCAGGTCGCTGCGCACCGCCGAGCGATTGATGGCGAACTGCTCGCACAGCGCGAGTTCCTTGGGGACGAAGTCGCCGGGCTGGTAATGCCCGGAAAAGATGGATTCGGCAAGGACCTCGGCGACACTGGGTCGCAGTGGTGACTTGTGTTGTTTTGCCTTCACGTTAGGAGTTTCCAACCAGTGTTTGATTCACGCTGACATATGTTCAACATTTGGGCAATGTCACTTAGGTGTGACGCGCGCACTGGTCAGCGGCTCGCCAGGCGATCGCCCAACCGCTGCATGAACGTCGAGCTGGCATCGAGCTGGTCAATTTCAAGATACTCGTCGGGCTGATGGGCCTGGGCGATGCTGCCCGGGCCGCAGATCACGGTGGACAGGCCGACACGCTGGAACTGGCCGGCCTCGGTGGCGTAGGCCACCGCCTCGCTGTCACGCTCGCCGAGCAGCTCGCGGCACAGCGTCAGGGCTGCGGCGTTGTCGCGATCGGCCAGTGCCGGCACGGTGTCGGTGAGGTGCTCGGTATGAATGCTCACCTGGGGTGCTCGCTCGCGCAACTCGGCCTCGAGGCGGCGGGCATAGTCGTCGAAACGAGCGAATACACTGTCGAAACCGTCTTGCGGGAGATGGCGGATCTCCCAGTCGAACTGGCACTCCCGGGCGGTGATGTTGATCGCCGTGCCGCCCTGGATCCTGCCCACGTGCAGGCTGGAGTGGGCGACGTTGAAGGCCTCGTCGACGCGTCCCTCGGCGGTCAGCTCGGCCATGATGTCCTCGATTTTACTGACCAGCCGAGCGGCGGCGTGGATCGCCGAGACGCCCTGGTCGACCTGGCTGGAGTGCGCTTCGCGACCGCTCACCGTGGTGCGCAGGTTGGTGATGCCCTTCTGCGCGACCACCGGCGCCATCAGCGTCGGCTCGCCGACGATCACCGCGGTGGGACGCGGCTCGTCGGCCATCAGGGCCTCGATCAGGCGCGGCGCGCCAATGCAGCCGACCTCCTCGTCGTAGGACAGCGCCAGATAGATCGGCCGGGTCAGCTCCTGCTCCACCCAGCGTGGCACCTGGGCCAGCGCGCAGGCGATGAAGCCCTTCATGTCGCAGCTGCCGCGCCCGTAGAGCCGGCCGTCGTCGCGCTCGGTCAACGAGAACGGGTCGCTGGTCCACGGCTGGCCGTCCACCGGCACCACGTCGGTGTGGCCCGACAGCACCACGCCGCCTTCGACCCGGGGGCCGATACGGGCCAGCAGGTTGGCCTTGGTGCCGTCGTCGTTCTCGATGCGCCGGTAGGGCAGCTCGAACTCGTCGAGGTAGCCTTCGATGAAGCGGATCAGCTCCAGGTTGGAGTCACGTGACACGCTGGGATGGCCGACGAGGGTTTCGAGGAGTTGCTGGGCGGATCGCATGAAGGCTCCGATGGGCTCCGGGACTGTGGAAACACTGCACAAATGTCTGCGCGGGCGAATCGCTGCGTTGTGCGGTGCGCGGAACCCTCACATATAACCCATATGCTCTGGTTCCTGTGCTCCGTACGCCTTGCGCTTCATCCCGCTCACCTATTTGTTCAGCGCTTCCTTGTTGCGTCCAGCCTAACATGCGTGCCAGCCGAGCCGGCAGGCTTTTGACCAGGCGCCCGGCATGGCCTATCTTGAAGACGGACTTTCATTCATCTGCTCGATTCATCTTTCAGCCTATCCTGAACAAGGAGCCGTCATGAGCCGCATTCTGGTGATCTATTATTCAAGCTATGGTCATATCGAGACCATGGCCAATGCCGTCGCCGAAGGCGCGCGCAGCGTCGCCGGCAGCGAGGTGGACATCCGCCGCGTCGCCGAACTGGTGCCCGACGATGTCGCCGAGCAATCGGGCTACAAGCGCGATCAGCCAGCACCGGTGCTCGACGACCCCAATGCGCTGGTCGATTACGATGCGATCATCATCGGCACGCCCACCCGCTACGGCAACATGACCTCGCAGATGCGCAACTTCTGGGACAAGACCGGTGGCGTCTGGGCCCAGGGCAAGCTGGTCGGCAAGGTCGGTAGCGCCTTTACCTCCACGGCCAGCCAGCACGGCGGCCAGGAAACCACCCTGACCTCGATCCACACCATGCTGTTTCACTTGGGCATGGTGGTGGTGGGGGTGCCGTATTCCTGCGCAGCGCTCACCGAACTCGGCGAGGTCTCCGGCGGCACTCCCTACGGGGCGACGACCCTGGCCGGCGGCGACGGCAGCCGCCAACCCAGCGACAACGAACTGACCATCGCCCGCTTCCAGGGCGAACACGTGGCCAAGCTCACCGCCAAGCTGGCCGGTTGAAGTCGGGTTAAGCCTGGGCGGGCCTGTGCCGTCCCGGTCAGCCCGGCTGCGTGGTTTCCTGAACGATCCGGCTGGCGCCATTGCCGGTCGGCTCGACCCGCATGCGGGTCGGAATACGCTCGTGCATCTCCTGCACGTGGGAGATCACGCCCACCTTGCGGCCCTGGGCCTGGAGGCCGTCGAGCGCTTCCATGGCCAATGCCAGCGAATGCGGGTCGAGGCTGCCGAAGCCTTCGTCGATGAACAGCGTCTCGATGTCGAGCTTGCCGGAGGCCATCGACGCCAGGCCCAATGCCAGCGCCAGCGAGACCAGAAAGGTCTCGCCGCCGGATAGCGAATGCACTGAGCGGCGTTCATCGCCCATCTCGGTATCCACGACCAGCAGGCCCAGCGGACTGCCGCCGCGGGCCAGCCGATAGCGCCGGGTGAGGCCGGTGAGGTGCTGGTTGGCGTGGGCGAGCAACTGCTCGAGGTTATAGGCCTGGGCGATACGCCGGAAGGCCTTGCCGTCGGCGGAGCCGATCAGCTCGCTGATGCGTCCCCAGCGACGGTGTTCGTCCCGCGCCGCCGTTAGCGTTGCTTGTAGTTCCTGCTGCCGGGCCCGGCGGCGGTCGTCGTCGTGCAGCGCGGCCATCGCCCGATCGCGCTGCTGCTGGGCGGCTTCGCCGGCGGGGGCCAACGCTTCCCGGGCCTGGCCAGCCTGTTCGCGGCGCCGGTCGAGGCGCGCGTGGTCGTTTTCGGGAGCCTCTCGATCGGTCTCATCGAGCCCTTGACGGCGATGTCCGAGCAAGGCGTCGCGGCGCTCGCCGGCGCGCACCCGACAGGCTTCCCGTACCCTGTGTGCGTTTTCGACACGTTCGCGCAACGCGCGTTGCGCGACGTCGTCCATCGCCAGCAGTTCGGCCAGCGTGGCCTCGTCGAACGCCGGATGGGCGGCCTGCCAGGCGCTGAGTTCGGCGCTCAGCGCACGCAGTGCCTCCCGGGTCTGCTCGACACGTATCATTAGGTCGTGCTGTTGCTGGGTCAGGCGCTGGCTTTCCAGGCGTGCGGCGTCGCGCGCTTCGCGGGCCTGGTCGGCATTGTGCTGGGCCTCGCTGCAGGCGCGCTCCAGCGCCTCCCGCCAGGAATCGATACTCGCGTGCGTGCCAAGCAGCGCGGCGATGTCGCGCTCGAGTTCGGCACACTGCGCGCGTCGGGGCGGCCGGGCCCGGTCGATCTCGCCCAGCCTGCTGTCGAGCGGCTCGAGCTGGCTCTGCTGCCGGCCGATCGCCAGATCGTGGCGGTTGAGCGCTTCGCGCAGCGGTTGCTGGTGGCGGCGATCGTCATCGAGTCGGGTCAGCTTGGCGGCGAGCTCGTCGCGCCGCAGGCGGCTGGCGGCGAGCTGCTCGTCCAGCCAGCCCGCGTCGCGCTCGACATCCCGGTCGACCTCGTCGGCCAGGTATTCGCCGGCCAATGGCTGGGCGTCGAGTTCCCGGCGCACCGCATCGCGCGACTCGCTCAGCTCCGCCAAGCGTCGCTGACGTTGCTGGCCTTGCGCGCGCAGCGCCTGATAATCGGCGGCGAGGCGTTGATGTTCGTCGCGGGCCGCTGCGAGCGCGCGGTCGACCTCGACCAGCTGGCGATCCTCCTCGGCGATACTCGCCGCCAGGGCGGCCTGATCGGGCGAGGGCGGCGGGGCATGCCGGTAGGGATGCTCGTGGCTACCGCAGACCGGGCAGGGGTGCTCGGCTTCGAGCTGGGCGCGCAGCGCCTCTACCCGCTCGCCGCGCGCCGCGCGCAGGCGCTGGATGCTGGCGTGGCAACGCTCGGCGTCGCGCTGGCAGGCGTCGAGCCGGCCGCGGGCCTGTCTACCCTCGGCGAGCAGGCGTTGCTGCCGGTCCTGATCGTGGCGCTGGCGTTCGTCGAGCGCCCGGTATTCGGCATCGAGCGCCTGCCAGCGTTGGGTGACATGACGCAGTGCGTCGAGCTCGGCGTGGCGTTGACGCATCTCGTCGTGGCGGGCCTGTAGCGCCAGGCGGGCTCGCTCCGGGTCGCCGCCAAGGCGCTGCTCGAGAGCGGCGAGTTCCTCGCCCTTTTGTTGGCGCTGTCGGCGCTGGTCGTCCAGCTCACTGATCAGCTTGACGCGGCGCTCGCCGAGGCGGCGGTGTTCGGCGTCGAGCGCATCAAGTTCGTGGCGTAAATAGTCGAGCCGTTGGCGACTCTCGCTGGCGGCCTGCAAGGCGGGCTGGGCATCGCGCTGGGCCTGGCGGGCCGCGGCCTGGGATGCGTCGGCGGCCTGGAAGGCGCGGTCCTGCTCGGCCTGCCGGGCATCGCTGGCCTGGCGCTTTGCCTGGGTCTCGGCGAGCCGGGTCCCGAGTTCATCGCTCTGGTGGGCCAGCCGGTCGCGTTCGTGAAAGTCGCCACGCTTCGCGGCCAGGGTCTCGAGCCGTTCGAGCGTCTGACGCGTCGCGCCGAGCGCGTGCCATTCAGCATCGCTGGCGGCGTTTTCGCGCTCGGCCCGTTGCCAGGCTTGGCGCAGGCTGTATTCCTGGTCGAGCCAGGCCTGTTCGGCATGCAACGCTTTCTCGCGCTGCTGGATCGCCTGCCAGTCGCGGTCGGCATCGCGTGCCGCGTCTTCCAGCGCGACACGCGCGGCGGGCTCGGCCGGCGGCTCGCCGTCGAGACGTGCCTCGACGGCGCGCACCCGCTCGGCGGCTTGCTTGGCGCGCTGGTAGGCGGCGATCGAGATGCGTGAATAGATGCCGGTATCGGTGAGCCGTTCGAGCAGTTCGCTGCGGGCGTTGTCGTCGGCCTTGAGAAAGGCGCTGAATTCGCTCTGGGCGAGCAGCACGGCGCGGGTGAACTGCTCGAAGTTGAGCCCCAGACGTTGTGGCAGCAGGCGCTCGAAATCGCGTTTCTGGCTGGCCAGCACGCGTTCGCCGGGCAGCTCGATGAGCGTCTGATCGACGGCCTGCAGACGGCCGTCGGGGCGGTTGCGGGCGCGGCGTACCGACCAGCGCGCCCGGTAGCGCGCGCCGTCGCGACCGACGAAGTCGACCTCGGCGTAGCCGCTGGCGGTGCCGCGCCGCAGCAGGGTGCGCGGATCGGCAGTAATCAGCCGTTCGTCGCCGACATCGGGGGCCAGCGAGTCCCGCGACGGCGCCTGGCGCAGCCGCGGGGTGTTGCCGTAGAGCGCCAGGCACAGGGCATCGAGCAGGGTGCTCTTGCCGGCGCCGGTGGGCCCGGTGATCGCGAACAGCCCGCTGTCGGCGAGCGGCCCGCTGGTGAAATCGATGGCATGTTCGCCGGCCAGCGAGGCGAGGTTGTTGAGGCGAATGGCGAGGATCTTCACGCGTCGGCATCCTCCGCCGAGTCGGCATGGACGAGCTCGGTGAGCAGGCTGGCGAAATCGCCGACCACATCGTCGTCCGGCGGCGCGCCGAACTGCTGCTCCCAGGCATGGGCGAACAGCGCCGCCGGTTCGGGGGCCTGCTGGGGCGCAGCGTCGAGCGCGCTGGCGTCGCGGCTGCCGGCATACAGCGACTGGATGCGGATCAGACGCACCGCCTTGTCGGTGAGCGCCTGCTCGATACAGGTGCGCAGGTCGACCCGCGGGGCGTCGAGCTCGACGCGTACCTCGAGCCAGGGCCAGCGCTCGCGCGGGGCCTCGGGGTCGCTATCGAGGGCCTCGAGCTTCGCCAATACTGCGTCGAGCGGGGCCGGGCCGACACGCAGCAGGGCCACCGCGCGCGGCACGCGGATCGCCTCGCAGCCGGCCAGCGCTTCGCCGTTGAGGGTCACCTCGACGACCTGATGCGGATAGTCGATCTCGGAGAAATCCATCGGCAGCGGCGAGCCGCTGTAGCGGATGCGCGCCTCGCCGACCTGCTGCGGGCGGTGCAGGTGGCCGAGGGCGACATAGGCCAGCGAGGCGGGAAACAGTGTGCTGGGCAGCGACTCCTCGCCGCCGATGACGATCGGCCGCTCGCTGTCGGCCGACACGCTGGCGCCCTGGATATGCGCATGGCTCATGGCGACCAGCGCCTGGCCGGGTCGACGTCGCGCCTCGGCGCAGGCGATCAGCTCGCGGTGAACGCGCTCGACGCCGCTGACGTAATCGTCACCATGCGCGCCGCCGGTGACTTCGGCGGGGCGCAGGAAGGGCAGCGCCAGGCACCAGGCCGCGACCTGGCCATCGGCGGCCTCGAGCGGTATCAACAGCCGCTCGGCAGCGAGGCGGCGAGTCTCGCCCTGGCCGTCGTCGAGCCATGTCACGCGCCCCAGCGCATGGGTACGCAGGCGCTCCAGCAACGGCCCGGGCAACTCGATGCGTGCGCCGCTGTCGTGATTGCCGGCGATCATCACGATCTCGAGCCGTGGCAGCCGTTGGTGGGCGCTGACGATGAAGTCGTAGAGCTGCTGCTGGGCGCGCAGCGAGGGATTGACCACATCGAAGATATCGCCGGCGATCAGCAGGGCGTCGCTATGGCGCTGCGCCAGGGTCTCGAGCAGCCAGTCGAGGAACGCCTGGTGTTCGGCGTGGCGTTCCTGGCCATGGAAGGTCTGGCCCAGGTGCCAGTCGGCGGTGTGCAGCAGTTTCACGGTGAGCTCCTGAGCCGGCTGGTGAAAAAAGTGCGCCCAGTGTAGCGCCTCGGCGAAGCGGGTCCAGCTCGTTTCGGCGCATGAAACCTGACTGCTAGACTCGGGGCAAGGACGACAAAAGGACCTTGCCGCCATGCCCGATACTTCGCTTCAATCCTTACCGCGCGAGCCGCTTCACGATTGGTCGTTGACACCCGAACAGGCGATCGCCCTGCAGCGTGAACTTGTCCCGCGGGTCGAACGCCATGATCGCCTCGACGACGTCGAGTGGATCGCCGGGATGGACATCGGCTTCGAGGACGAAGGCGCCACCACCCGCGCCGCGGTGGTGCTGCTACACTGGCCGGATCTGACCCCCGTCGACGAGATCGTGCACCGCGAGCCGACCCCCATGCCCTACATTCCCGGCCTGCTGTCGTTTCGCGAGCTCCCCGCGGCGTTGAGCGCCTTCGAACGCCTGTCGCGGCGCCCCGACCTGGTAATGGTCGATGGCCAGGGTATCGCCCATCCGCGCCGTCTGGGTATCGCTGCGCACCTCGGCCTGTGGCTCGACCTGCCGACCCTCGGGGTGGCCAAGAAACGCCTGTGCGGTCGGCATGGCGAGATACCCGAGGCCAGAGGCGAGTGGACCGCGCTGAGCGACAAGCGTCGCGACGAGGACCCGGGCGACGCGCCGGTCGATGCCAGCGGCCGGGTGATCATCGGCGCCCTGTTGCGCTCGCGGCAGAACGTCAAGCCGGTGATCGTCTCGCCGGGCCATCGGCTGAGCCTGGCCACCGCGCTGGACTGGACGATCGCCTGCCTGGGCCGTACCAAGCTGCCGGAACCGACGCGGCTGGCGGATCGTATCGCCTCGCGGCGCGGCAGCCGCTTCGTCGAGCCGGGCGGTTCGCGGCTATAAACCCAGTGCTCTGCCGTCTCGCGTGGGAGCGAATTCAATCTCGATAGCGTTACTTGCTTGACCATACCAGGGTGCCTGGCGGCGCCAATCGGGAACAAGTTCCCTCCCACAAAAACCTCCAGGTTCATACCCAGTGGGCCGTCCAGACCGGGTTTCGTAGGAGCGAATTTATTCGCGATAACGGGACGAGACCCGCTCGCACCTTGCCTGGGTATACTCTCGGTACGCTGTATCCCGACTCCATCCAACCAAGGCTTGCCGCCATGTCCGCTTATCCAACCGAAGCCGCCGTGATCGCCGCGACCCGCAATTGGGTTGCGCGCTTCGTCGTCGGCCACGATATCTGCCCGTTTGCCGCCCGCGAGGTGCGTCGCGACAGCATCCGCTACCAGGTGTTGGCGGCGGATGCTGTCGAGACGGCGTTGCTGGCGCTGGTCGAGGCCTGCCGCGCGCTCGACGCGTCGCCGGCCATCGAGACCACGCTGCTGATTCTGCCCAGCGGCGTCGCCGATTTCGAGGACTACCTGGATCTGCTGGATCTCGCCGAGGCGCTGCTCGAGGCCGAGGGTTACAGCGGCGTCTATCAGCTGGCGAGTTTTCATCCCGATTACCGCTTCGACGGCGCCGAGCCCGACGACCCGGCCAATGCCACCAACCGCTCGCCATGGCCGATGCTGCATCTGCTGCGCGAGGCCAGCGTGAGCCGTGTGCTGGACAGCTACCCGGACCCGCAGGCCATCCCCGAACGCAACGTCGCGTTGATGCGGCGTCTGGGCAATGCCCGACTGGACGCCGAACGGACGGCGGACGAGCCCTGAACGGACTATCGGAAATCGCTTTCCCAGGGGCTTGCCCTTGAAAGCACGCAGTCGGGCGGCCATGTCGTAGAGTGGCACTGGTGAGTTAGGGTGCAGTGCGTTGTCCGCAACGCCCGTCCATCGGCTACAGTGAAATGGGCGCAAGCCGTCGCACGGCAACAGCGCTTGCGCGAGGCAGGCCATGCCTGCCATCGGCCAATCAAAGGAGACGACATGAGCATTCAGAAGAAAGGATCCGCGCAGTGGCAGGGGAGCCTTAAGAAGGGCAAGGGCAGCGTTTCCAGCGAGAGCGGTGCGCTTACGGAAATCCCTTATGGCTTCAACACGCGCTTCGAGGGCCAGCCGGGCACCAATCCCGAAGAGTTGATCGGCGCGGCGCATGCCAGCTGCTATTCGATGGCGCTGTCGATGATCCTCGGCGAGGAAAACCTCGAGGCCGAGAGCATCAAGACCCAGGCCACCGTGGCCCTGGAGCAGGACGACAGCGGCTTCACCATTTCGGCGATCCATCTCGACACGCTCGCCAGGATCCCCGGTGCCGACCAGTCGACCTTCGAGACCGCGGCCAACAAGGCCAAGGAAGGGTGCCCGGTGTCCAAGCTGTTCAAGGCCAACATCACCCTGGACGCCAAGCTCGAGAATTGAGTCTGGCCGCCGGATAGCGCTCGAACACGTCATCGCTCGGCTCATGGCGGCGCAAGGACAGACCAAACCGGCCCTGGAGCCGGTTTGGTCGCGTATCGAATCATTGACGACGGGGCCGTCGGATCAGACACCGGCGCGTGACGCGGCTTCGCCGCGTTCGGCGTAGCGGGTGGCGTGTTCGACCAGCGCGCGGATCAGGCGTTGTTGCGGACGGTTGAAGATCAGAAACTCCGGATGCCACTGCACGCCGATCAAAAAATCGTGATGATGGCTCTCGATGCCCTGGACCAGCCCGTCGCGGTCGCGGGCGACGACATTGATGCCATGACCGGTGGCGTCGATGGCCTGATGATGCAGGCTGTTCACCTGGCACCAGTTGACGCGCAGGATGTCGTGCAGCCGGCTGCCCTCGACCACGTCGACGCTCTTGCGCGGCAGCACCGTGCGACGCGGCTTGATGTGTTCGTAGGTCGTGTAGATATCGCTGAACAGCGTGCCGCCGAAGAACACATTGATGATCTGCGCGCCACGACAGATGCCCAGCACCGGGCAGCCGTCCGGTACCAGCCGCGTGAGCAGCTCCAGTTCGAGGGTGTCGCGCTGGGGATCGACGCGCACGTCGAGCTGCACTTCACCGCCGTAGAGTTGCGCGCCGATATCGTCGCCGCCGCCGATGATCAGGCCGTCGAGTCGGATACCATCGGGGCGTGCCGGCGACAGTCGCACCGGCCGGCCGCCGGCGCGCCACACCGCCAGGCAGTCGCAATACCAGGCCAGCCGGCTCTTGTCATTCGAGGTGGTGATGCCGATCAGGGGTCTTGTCTTCATGCGTCCTTCATCCATCCGCGCAGGCGATCCAGCCAGCGCGTCATCGGTAATCGATGGTGATGGGCGAGGTAGGCGGCGGCGCGTTCGGCGAGCAGTGCTTCATCGGCGGCCAGGCGCTCTACCTCGACCCAGCGGTTCCACTCCGCGACCACGCTCCAGTCGGGCTGCGCGAACTGGGCGTTGGGCAGCCGGTAGTGATAGGTCGGGCGTGGCTTGATGCGCTCGTCGCTGAACAACTGGGGCAACGCCTCGGGTTGCAGGAAGGCGAACAGCGGAAACAGGTCGAGTTCGCGATTGCGCGACGGATTGGCGACGGCGTAATCCTCGATCAGGGTCCCCAGATCGGGCTGGTAGCCCGGGTCGAGTACCTGCAGGGCATAGTCGCGAGGGAACGGATTGGCGTGCGGCAGCACCTCGCGGGTGATGTCGATGTCGATCTCCTCGCGCAGCCACTCGGCGAGAATCATGTAGGCGCGCAGATGAGCCTGCACACTTGCGGTGGTGATGCTCGGCACCTCCGGATTCAGGTGCAGCCCGAAGGCATAGAGCAGGCTCTCGCGAGTATCACGGGCGCCTTGCAGGCGCAGGGCGTCGAACAGCGAATCGAGCTCGCCCAGCGACAGCCAGGGGATCGGCGGACAAACGATCTCGGTAGGCACCACGCCGGACACGGCGTCGCCGATCAGCGCCCGGGTGCGGTTGTGCAGGTCGGCGCGCAGGCGTTGCCATTCGGCGTCGCCGCTCGCCTGAGTCTTTTCCAGCAGCTTGTCGTCGGGATGCGCGTACTTGGCGTCGAGCTCGACGGTGAAATCGCCCCAGCGGGTGTCCGCGACCTTGAAGCGATGCGGGCTGAGCTGGTGGATATCGCCACCGAAACGGCCCTGCACCAGTTCGGCCGCCGCCGCCGGTGCAAGCGCCGCGAATTCGATTTCCACGCCGACACGCCGCAATTGGCCCTCTGTCGTGCGCGGTACGGGTGGCGCTTGGGGCTCCATGGCGACCTCCTGGGTGTATGCGCGAAACCACCATTGCAACGGCTTGGCGCAGTGCTGGCAAGCCCTGATCGGGAAAAGCCTTGGCCAGCCAATGGCTTCGTGGTCGTCTAGCCGGGCCGCTCGATGAGGCCTTGACGGACATGCTCGGCCAGCCCCAGGCCGGCCTCGTGCATGGTCAGGTAGGTCTGGTTGGCGCCGGCGCGGCGAATCGCCTCGGCCTCGTCCTCGTAGAGACTGTGCGCGACGATCGCACCGGAAAAGCCATGCTGGCGTAACTGTCGGGTGGCGAAGATCTTCGACTCGGCATCGGGCAGGGTGAGCACCGCCACCTCGATGGTATCGAGCGAGAGGCTGTGCCAGAAGCCGATATCCTCGCCATCAGCGTAGACCACATGACGCCCGGCGCGGCTGTGGCGCTCGACCCGGCTGGGGTCGGCGTCGATGCCGATCAGGCGCGTATGGTCCTCGCACAGGCGATCGTAGGCGGCGGTTCCGGTGCGGCCCATGCCCAGGATCAGTACCCGCGCATTGCCCAGCGAGGCGGGCTGCTCGTCGGGATGCCAGGTGCGCGTCTCGAAGCGCAGCAGCCACGGCTCGAATCGGGCGAACAGCGCGTGGGCATTGCGCTGCAGCGGTGCCGCGAACAAGAACGACAGCGCCACGGCGAGCGCCAGGCCGACCAGCGCATCCGGCACCAGCGCCGCGGCGACGATCAACCCGAACTCGCTGTAGCTGGTCAGGCTGACCGCAGCCTGAAAGGCATTGCGCGCGCGCAGCCGGAACAGGATCAGCAGGAAGAAGAACAGTGCCGCCTTGAGCGGCAGCAGCGCAGTGAACGCCACCGCGAAGCCCAGCGCCTGCCAGTCGGGCAGCCCCGACATGCCGATCTTGAGAAAGAAGCCGACCAGGAACAGCTCCTTGAGCCCCCACAGCGACTTGCCCAGTTCCTGGGCGCGCGGATGGCCTGCAACCAGCGCGCCCAGCACCAGCGCGCCGACCTCGCTGGACAGCCCCAGCGCGGAAAAGCCCGCCCCGCCGACCACTACCGCCAGTACCAGCCCCATCAGCAACAGCAGCTCGTCGTGGCCGCTGACATCGATCAGCCAATAAAAGAGCGGTCGCAACAACGGCAGGCCGAACAGCGCGAGCGCCCAGGGCGAGGGCACCTGGCCGGTCGAGAACGCCAGCACGAACAGCGCTATCAGATCCTGGATGATCAGGATGCCGATCGCCACGCGACCGTGAAAGGCGCGTAATTCGCGGCGCGACTCGAGGCTCTTGGCCGACAGCACGGTGCTCGAAAACGCCAGCGCGACAGCCAGCAGCAGCGACGGCCCCCAGGCGATGCCAGCCAGCCAGTGCAGGCCCGGTGCGAAAACGCCCACGGTGACGGCGAAATGCACCAGTCCGCCGCCGATCACTTCCGGCTGGGCGAGGCTCTTGAGCTTGAGCTTCAAGCCGACCGTGAACAGCAGCAACAGCACGCCGAGATGCGCGACGTGATCGAGCACCGCCGGCGTCGAGGCGGGCAGCGACAATTGGTCGGCCAGCGGGTTGATCAGAAAGCCCGCCGCCAGGAAGCCGATCAGCGCCGGCAGGCCGCAGCGACGCGCCACCAGCCCCAGCACGAGCGCGAACGACAGACAAATGACTTCCAGCATGGCAGGCTCCGGCAACAACGGATGGCAAGATGGCGGTGAATCCGCGCCGCCGAGCGGGCGATGCGCTGGGCCTATCGTGACACAGTGACGATGACAATTTGCCAACCTCGATTCAATTTCGACCCAGAGGGAGCGTCATGAGCGACAGTCAGTGGGGCGCACGGTCGAGCGCTTTGGCGAAGGCGCGTCCGGCGCCACTCCAGTCGGCGAGCCCGTCACGGGCTCGCTGGGCGCCTTGGCGCAGCTGCTGGCGTAGCTCGGGTTCGTCGAGCCAGCGCGCCAGCGCCTCGGCCAGCGCCTGGCTATCGCCCGGCGGCACGGCGAGCCCGGCGTCCCGGGGCAAGGTATGGGCCAGCGCGCCGCCGGTGGTGGTGATCACCGGCAGGCCATGAGCCAACGCCTCGCTGATGACCATGCCATAGCCTTCGTAGTGCGAGGGCAGCACGAACAGGTCGGCGTTCCGGTAGGCCTCGGCCAGCTGGTCGTGGGCGGGGCCGAACACCTCGCCCTGGAAGCTGTCGATGATCGTCATGTGATCGCCAACGGTGAGGCTGAACATGCACGTGGCTCCTTATGCGGGCGGTACGAGTAATGCTAGCGCACGCTAGCCGCTCGTTCAGTAGCGTAAACGCTGGCACGGCACGCCGTGGGTCGCGGCCAGGTGCCGCCAAGGGTCGTCAAGCCGGTGTAGTCCGCGTATAAGAGGGCCAGATTTCTGCTACATGAGCGATGGATCATGACACGAGCTCCCTTCGAACTCGCCGGTGTGCGCGTGGCGCCCGGCTCCCGCACACAGCTCGACGTCCCGGTGGCCAAGCTCTATACCCATGCGCCGCTGCACATTCCGGTGGAAGTGGTGCACGGTCGCCAGGCCGGGCCGGTGCTGCTGGTGTGCGGGGCGATCCACGGCGACGAGATCAACGGCGCCGAGATCGTCCGCCGGCTGTTGCGTTCGTCGGCGATCCGCCGGCTGCGCGGGACGCTGATCGCGGTGCCCATCGTCAACGTCTTCGGCTTCGTCCAGCACACCCGTTACCTGCCTGACCGGCGCGATCTCAATCGTTGCTTCCCGGGCAGCGACGCCGGATCGTTGGGCTCGCGGGTGGCTGCGCTGTTCCGCGAGCAGATCGTCGACCTGGCGAGCCATATCATCGATCTGCACACCGGCGCCATTCATCGCACCAACCTGCCGCAGGTCCGTTCGCAACTGAGCGTGGGCAGCGAGACGGCGGCAATGGCCAGGGCGTTCGGCGCACCGGTGATCCTCAATGCCGAACTGCGCGAGGGCAGCTTGCGCGCCTACGCCCAGCATCACGGCGTGCCGGTGCTGACCTACGAGGCCGGCGAGGCGCTGCGCTTCGACGAGTGGGCGATCGCCCCGGGGGTGCGCGGGGTGCTGCGGGTGATGCGCCACCTGGGCATGCTGGCCGCCAGCCGACAACGTCGCGAGCCGCCAGCGGCCGAGGTCGCCAACGGCTCGAGCTGGGCGCGGGCGCCGATCGACGGCATTTTGCGTCCGCGGGTGCGCCTCGGGGCGCGGGTCGCCAAGGGCCAGGTGCTGGGGCTCGTCGCCGATCCGTTCGGCAACTCCGAAGGCGAGGTGCTGGCCAACGCCGATGGCATCGTCATCGGCATGAGCAACCTGCCGCTGGCCAACGAGGGCGAGGCGCTGTTCCACGTCGCCCGCTTCGAGGCGATCGAGGAGGCCGAGAACGCCGTCGAGTCGTTCCAGTCGGATTACGAGGGCACGCCGGACACGCTATGACCGGCTCGGGCCGGGGAGGGGGCGGCGGTTTCGTGCGGCTCGGGCACCAATCCCAGGGCGTCGTCGAAGACGCCAACCCCGGCACCGTCGCGGTGGGCGTTCTCGGACAGATGACGGCGAAAGCGGCGTCCCCCCGGGCAGCCCTGGAACAGTCCCAATAGATGCCGGGTGATGTGGTTGAGCCTGGCGCCTTCCTCGAGCCGCCGGGCGATGTAGGGGCGCAGCGCTCGTGCGGCTCCGTGACGCGACGTTGCCGGGCCGGGGCGGCCATAGAGCGCCTCGTCGATGCCCGCCAGCAGCCACGGGTTCCGGTACGCCTCGCGACCCACCATCACGCTGTCGACGGATTCCAGATGCTCGCGGCACTCGGCCAACGTCCTGATGCCGCCGTTGATGCCGATGTGCAGTTGCGGGTGCTGGGCCTTGAGACGCTGCACGCGCGGGTAGTTGAGCGGTGGCACGTCGCGGTTTTCCTTGGGCGACAGGCCCTGCAACCAGGCCTTGCGGGCATGCACGATGAACGTCTCGCAACCGGCGTCGGCGACCTGTTGGATGAAGCGCGTCAGGTCGGCGTCCTCGTCCTGGTCGTCGATGCCGATGCGGCATTTGACGGTGACCGGGATCGACACCGCATCGCGCATTGCGCGCACCGCGGCGGCAACGGTCTGCGGATGCGCCATCAGGCAGGCGCCGATCAGGTTGTTCTGCACACGATCGCTGGGGCAGCCGACATTCAGGTTGACCTCGTCATAGCCCCATTCCTCGGCGATCGCCGCGCACTCGGCAAGCTCCCCGGCATCGCTGCCGCCGAGTTGCAGGGCCAGCGGATGCTCCACTGCGTCGTGCCCGAGGAAGCGCTCGCGCGGCGTGCCATGCAGGATCGCCCCGGTGGTGACCATTTCGGTGTACAGAAGGGCATGACGCGTCAGCGTCCGGGCGAAGGCGCGGTAGTCGCGGGTCGTCCAGTCCATCATCGGCGCCACACTGAACCGTCGAGCCACTTCCAGAGAGTCGTTTCTCTTTAACTCAGCCAATTAACCCTCCTTCCGCTGTTCGTCCTATCACGCTAATACCCATTCGATACCGCCCGAAACCGAGCTTGGTGTACCCTCGCTGTAGCATTTTCAGAGAGAGGCGCCGAAACCGGCGTTTGGTGGTACGCCATGGCGACTTTTCAGAAGCGCGGCACCCGCTGGCAGGGCATTGTACGAAAGAAGGACCATCCAGCCCAGAGCAGGACGTTCAGCATGAAAGCTTCCTATACTCATGTTAGTTTACGTATATCGACACAGATTCGCCGAGATCTCGCGGTGTGCCGAGGGATCTAGCGGAGCAGAGGGAGCGCCGGATCGAAGAGGGTCACCTGATACCGGATCACGTGCACATGATGATCTCGACCCCGCCGAAGCACGCGGTCTCGCGGGTAATCGGGTACGCAAGGATAAGAGCGCGATTCATCAGTAGGAGACGCGGAGGAGGATTATAGTGAGCGATAGTTACCAGCTGGATCTGCCCGTCCTGTTGCCCGAGGTGCCGGACGAGCGGGACGATTGCGTCGAGCGGCTTATCGCCGACCTGGAGGCCCGCGAGGGGTTCGAACGGGCGCACGTGGTCGCGCCATCCGATGAGGAGCCGGCGAAGCTATGTATCCACTATGACCCGGAGGTGCTCTCGCTGGCGCGTATCCGTCAGATCGCCGAGCGCGCGGGGGCGCACCTGACGGACCGTTTCGGGCACGTGCTCTGGAAGGTCGAGGGCATAAACCACCAGCGCCGGGCACGCACCGTCACCGAACGCTTGAAGCGACTGGACGGCGTGGTGGAGGCTGAGGCGACGGCCTCGGGGCCGGTGCGCGTGGAGTTCGACCGCGAACGAACGGATGAAGCCGAGATACTGGCCGCGCTGGAAGGAATGGACGTCTGGGTCCGGGAGAAGCCTCGCGAAAGGGCCGGAGGCGAAGAGCACACGCGCGAGCCGGGCGAGGCCGGCGAGCCGGAGAAACACGACCACGAAGAGGAGCACGATCACGAAGAGGAGCACGACCATGGGAAGCACGGCCATTCCCACGGTGGCATCTTCGGCGAGAATACGGAGTTGATCTTCGCGATCCTCTCAGGGGCCACTCTCATCACCGGCTTCCTCATCTCGGTATTGACCGACGTGACGCAGTGGGTGCCTCTGGGCTTCTACTTCGCCGCTTACTTCTTCGGCGGGTTCTATACGCTCAAGGAGGCCTTCGAGAGCGTGAGGGCCGGGCAGTTCGAGATCGACTTCCTCATGCTTGTCGCTGCCGCGGGCGCCGCGATCCTGGGCGAGTGGGCCGAGGGCGCGCTGTTGCTCTTCCTCTTCAGCCTGGGGCACTCGCTGGAACATTACGCGATGGGCCGGGCGCGCAAGGCCATCGAAGCCCTGGGGGAGCTCGCGCCCAAGACGGCCATCGTGCGGCGAGCAGACGGCCAGCAAGAAATCCCCGTCGAGCAACTCGAGGTCGGGGACGTGGTCATCGTCAAGCCCAACGAGAAGATCCCTGCCGATGGGTTCGTGATCCAGGGCGTGAGCAGTGTGGATCAATCCGCCGTGACGGGCGAGAGCGTCCCGGTGGACAAGCAGCCCGTGGAAGACCCCGAGAAGGCGATGCAGTCTCCGGATAAGCTCGATGCCTCGGGCCGGGTCTTCGCCGGCACCATCAACGGCAGCGGCGCCCTGGAGGTACAGGTGCTCAAGCGGGCTGAAGACAACACGCTTGCCCGCGTGGTGCAGCTCGTCAGCGAGGCCGAGACCCAGAAGTCACCGACTCAGCGTTTCACCGACAAGTTCGAGCGGTATTTCGTCCCGTCGGTGCTGGTCCTCGTCGTGCTGTTGCTCCTCTCGCCGCTGGTGACGGGCGAGGCATTCGGCGATTCGTTCTACCGGGCGATGGCCGTACTGGTGGCGGCGAGCCCGTGCGCCCTGGCGATCTCCACCCCGAGCGCCGTACTTTCCGCGGTGGCCCGTGCCGGCCGCAGCGGCGTGTTGGTCAAGGGTGGCGGGCCGCTGGAGAACCTGGGCACGCTCACGGCCATTGCGTTCGACAAGACCGGCACCCTGACCGAGGGCAAGCCGCGCCTGACGGACGTGGAGCCCGCTGATGGAGCGGACGTGAAGGAACTGCTCGGCGCGGCAATGGCGGTAGAGAGGCTCAGCGACCACCCGCTCGCCGCCGCCGTGGTCCGGGACGGCGCGGAGAGGCTCGACGGTTACAGCGTACCCGAGGCGCGCGGCATGGAGAGCATCACCGGCCGGGGCGTGCGGGCCTGGCTCGACGGCGAGCCCGTGTACGTCGGCAAGGACGACCTGTTCGCAGAGGTCGACGGGCCGGGGCTGCCGGAGGAACTCCGGGAGAAGGTCGAGAAGCTCGAAGAACAAGGACGGACGACCATGATCGTGCGTCGGGGCGATAAGTACCTCGGCGTGCTGGGCCTGATGGATACGCCGCGCGGATCAGCGGCGGAGGTCATAAAGAAGCTGCGCGAGCTCGGACTCAGGCGCATGATCATGATCAGCGGCGACAACCAGCGCGTCGCCGATGCCGTGGCGGCCGAGATCGGGCTGGACGAAGCGCGCGGAGACCTGCTCCCCGAGGACAAGGTGGACGCCATAAAAAACCTGCGTGAAGAGGAGAGCAAGCTGGCGATGGTCGGCGATGGCGTCAACGATGCCCCGGCGATGGCCAACTCCACCGTCGGCATCGCGATGGGCGCCGCCGGCTCGGACGTGGCCCTGGAGACCGCCGATGTGGCTCTCATGTCCGACGACCTTCGGCAACTCCCGTTCGCCGTCGGTCTCAGCCGGAGGACGAGCCGGATCATCAAGCAGAACCTGTTCGTAAGCCTCGGGATTGTAATCTTCCTCATACCGGCTACCGCGTTCGGGCTGCTCGGTATCGGCCCGGCCGTGGTCTTCCACGAGGGCTCCACGTTGGTGGTCGTGTTCAACGCCCTGAGGTTGCTGGGGTACAAGGAAGAGTAAGACGAAACGGGGTCTGCCCGGGCTGACTGCGGGTACTGGTCTGACGGCCTCCCCTCAGGCCCGCAGGAAATGACCCGACCTGCCGTCGCACGGCGCCGTATCCAGTCGATGACGGAGATGGCGCCGTGTCCTCGTGAAGCATGACGAAGACTTTGTCGCCGGACTGCACTTCCTTGTCCAGGGTGATCGTGACGTCCTGCTGCTGGCCTTCCTCCACCTGCTCATGACCGATGGACTCGGCACGACGGGCGCGCCCTGCTCGTTGCTGGCGTGGATTACCATGAAACCGGGGCCGCTGGCGGTGACGCTGTCCACGGTCGGCCCTAGGAGCCCGTCGGACTTGACACTGACCTACTGCGAATCCCGGCCTTTCGGCCAATTCCATCGATCCATTTCGTTAAATAGCGCGCTATTCGCCTCAATCGATCGATAAATTTGACTCGGAACCCGTGCTTCTCGTGACGATCGGCCAAGCCCGACAGACTCCTAGATATCGCCGTCGATTGGCGAGTCCTGTGTCAGGCCAGCCTCTACCTTGGCCAGAAGTCTGAAGAGTTCACGGTATTCTGCCGGGCTCAGGTTCGCGATCAGTTCGCTTTCCCAGGCCAGCGCCCGGGGGATTGCCGAGGCCAGCAGGTCGCTGCCCTCGACGGTCAGGGTCAGCCATAATGTGCGCTGGTCGACAGCATCGCGCTGTCGCTGGATCAGCCGACGTTCCACCAGCTGGGCAACGGCACGCGAGACGCGGGCCTTGTCCATGTCGGTCAACTGGCAGATGCGCTTGGCGGTCAGCGGCTGAGCCTGTTGAAGCCAGGCGAGTACCCGCCACTGGGCGATGGTCAAGTCGTATTGCTGGGCATAGATCGTCGATAGCGCCTGGCTGATGCGCTCGGCCAGGTTGGACAGTCGATAAGGCAGGAATGCCTTGAGATCGAGCATAGGGGATGGCTGGTCGGGGAGGGGCAAGGCGATCTCCTGGCGGCGGGACGGCACGACTCTGGCGCTGTCGCGAAAGGCTTGTAGCGAAAACGTTACGCAATTCTACTGCTGCGGCAAGCGTGGTGTCGTCCAGGCGCTTGTGGAGCCGCTGAGCCTCGGCATAAGGTTTCAAGTGAAACTTTGTGGCGAATCATCGACCCGGTTGCAAGTGCGCTGGCGCGGACGACACTGGCCGGGAGTCGGGCCGAGGCACCCGGAGGTTTGCCGCAAGCGCTTCATTTAGCACCATGAACGCCGGCATCATTGATGACAGCTGAGCCAACAACGCTACAATTGCCGGCTTGTGCCACGCTGCGCGGCGCTCCATCGGCACAACAACAAACTTTAAGGTATTTCATGACGACGAGAGAGAAACCCCACAATCTTTGGATGAGCCGTTGGGGCTTCATCCTTGCGGCGACCGGCTCGGCCGTGGGCTTGGGCAATATCTGGAAGTTTCCCTACATGACCGGCGAATACGGGGGCGGCGCCTTCGTGCTGGTCTACCTGCTGTGCATCCTGGCGATCGGCATTCCGATCATGATGCTCGAGATCGGCTTCGGCCGCCGTGGTCGCGGCAGTCCAATCGACGCCATCCGGCGGGTGGCTCGCGAGTCCGGACATGGCCGCGGTTGGGCATTGATCGGCTGGATGGCGATGCTGTGCGGCTTCATGATCCTGTCGTTCTACGTGGTGGTCGCCGGCTGGTCGGTGTCGTATCTGTGGAAGGCCATCACCGGCGGACTGAGCGCCGACAGCGTCGAGGGCATGGCGGCGATCTTCGCTGCCAACAACGCCAATCCCTGGAATCTGGGAGTCTGGAGCACCCTGGTGACCTTGGCTACCATGCTGATCGTCGGCAAGGGCGTACAGGAAGGCATCGAGAAGAGCGTGCGCTGGATGATGCCGGGCATGGTGCTCATCCTTGCCCTGATGATTTTCTATGCCATCTTCTCCGGCGGCTTCGGCCAGGCCCTGCGCTTCTTGTTTACCTTCGAACTGGGCAAGCTCTCCAGCGAAGGCCTGCTGGCGGCCATGGGCCAGGCGTTTTTCACCTTGTCCCTGGCCTCCGGCGCTATCTTGACCTATGGCTCCTATCTTCCGGATGGCCAATCCATCGCCCGCACCACCTTCACCGTGGCGGTGTTCGACACGCTGGTGGCGCTGATGGCGGGGCTGGCGATCTTTCCGATCATCTTCGCCAGCGGCATGGATCCGGCCAGCGGCCCGGGGCTGATCTTCATGAGCCTGCCGCTGGCCTTCCAGCAGATGCCGTTGGGCACGCTGCTCGCGATCATTTTCTTCGTCATGCTGACCCTGGCGGCACTGACCTCGGCCATTTCGATGATCGAGGCGACGGTCGCCTGGCTCAACGAGAGCAAGGGCATTTCCCGGGCCAAGGCCGCCTGGGCTACCGGAATCGTGCTGTGGCTGGTCAGTAGCCTGGCGATGCTGTCGTTCAACGTCGGCGCGGAATGGACGCTCGGCGGCAAGAACTTCTTCAACTGGCTGGACTATCTGACCTCGCGCTGGATGATGCCGCTGGGTGGACTGGGCATGGCGCTGCTGGCCGGGTTCTTCCTGCGTAACGAGGTCTTCCGCTCCGAGCTGGGGATGGGCCGTGTTCCGTACGCGCTATGGCTGTTCATGATCCGCTACGTCAGCCCGCTGGGCATCGTGTTGATCTTTATCGACGCGCTGGGCCTGATGGCGCTCGACATGGGACGCCAGTGGCCCTGGCTGCTGGCCGTGCTGGTGGCGATCACGCTGATCGGCGAGTTGCTCAGTCCGCGGCTCAAGCGACAGTTGGCCGGTTAGCCTGTCGCTGATACGGACCACGAACGCCCCGGTCCCTGGCCGGGGCGTTTGCGTTGCAGGGCCTGGGTTATAAGCTGGCAACCAGACGTTACTGGCATAGTCGTCGCGCGATGATTATTTTTGCGCCTAATAGAAGAGCCTTTGCTTATGTTTAGTTATAAGAGCTGACCGATGCCCGACACTCCCACCGCGCAATCTTTGGCCGCCTCGTCGGCGTTGCACGACTTCCCGCGTGGCCAGGTTTGCCTGATCGGAGCGGGGCCGGGCGATCCCGAATTGTTGACGCTCAAGGCCCTGAAGCGTCTGCGGGTCGCCGAGGTGATCCTCCATGACCGGTTGGTCAGCAGCGAGATCCTGGCGCTGGCCAACCCGGCCGCGAGGCGGCTCTACGTGGGCAAGGCGCGTTCGCGGCATAGCCTGCCGCAGGTGGATATCAACCAGGCGCTGGTCGACTGGGCGCGCCAGGGCAAACGGGTGGTGCGCCTCAAGGGCGGCGATCCTTTCATCTTCGGTCGCGGCGGCGAAGAGCTCGAAACGCTGGCTGACGCCGGCATTGCCTTCGAAGTGATACCCGGGATCACCGCCGCCTCGGGTTGCGGGGCCTATGCCGGCATTCCACTGACCCACCGCGATCACGCCCAGTCGGTACGCTTCGTCACCGGCCATCTCAAGAACGGCAGCAGCGACCTGGACTGGCCGACGCTGGCCCGGCCGCAGCAGACGCTGGTGTTCTACATGGGGCTGGGCAGCCTCGAGGTGATTCGCCGCGAGCTGCGCGCGCACGGCCTGGCTGGCGAGACGCCGCTGGCGCTGGTCGAGCAGGGCACCACCGCCCGCCAGCGCCTGCACGTCGGCACCTTGGCGACGCTTCCCGCCAGTCTCACCCAGGGGCCGGTGCATCCGCCGACACTGATCGTCGTCGGCAGCGTGGTGTCGTTGGCCGCGCGGCTCGCCTGGTTCGATGGCGCCCGTGCGGCGAGCCAGGGCTGGGAGCATGGCAAGCATCCGTCGCCGCAGGGCGATGCCGACGGCCTAGACGAAGCGATGTCCGATGGCGGTTGACGCTCGTCGGGGCGCTCTCGAAAATGACTCCTACCCCCGACGCCATGGACGAGGCCGTCATGACCATCGAACAGCTGGACATCCGCGATCACCTGGCGCAGTTCGCGCCGTTCGACACGCTCCCCGACGCGCTGCTGGATCGCGTCGCGGGGCAGGTGGAGGTTCGTTATTTCCAGGCCGGTACCGAGCTGCTGGTCAAGGACCAGCCAATCCATGAATTGTGGTATCTGCGCAGCGGCGCGGTGGAAATGTTCAAGCGCAGCGGGAGCCTGTTCAACCGCTTGAGCGAAGGCGACATCTTCGGTTACTCGGACCTTTTGCGAAACAATCGGGTGCGCTTTCCGGTGCGTGCGCTCGAGGACTCGCTGGTCTATTTCATTCCCGAGACGCTGTTCCAGCAACTCTGCGACGAGAACGACGAATTCTCGGACTTCGTCGATACCGGCGGCCAGCGGCTCAAGGCCACGGTGGAGCAGCAGCATCGCGGCAGCGAGCTGCTGACTACCCGGGTGCGCAAGCTGATCCACCGTCAGGCCGTGCTGGTCGAGGCCGGCACGCCCCTGCAACAGGCTGCTCAGCAGATGCGCGAGGAAAACACCACCTGCGTGCTGGTGCTGGATGCCCCCGGCGGCGATTGGCAGCATTCCTTCACCGGGCGCGACGATCAGGCCTGGCGACTGGCGGGTATCCTGACCGACCGCGACTTCTGCACACGGGTACTGGCCGATGGCATCTCGCCGCAGGCGCCAGTCAGCGAGGTGATGTCGCATGACCCGATCACCATTCAGTCGGATGAATCGGTCTACGAGGCCATGCTCTGCATGCTGCGCAACAATGTCCAGCACCTGCCGGTCCTGCATCGCCGCCATCCCGTCGGGGTGCTGAATCTTTCCGATATCGTGCGCTACGAGACTCACAGCAGCCTGTATCTGGTCAACAACATCTTCCACCAGACCGACGTGACGCAGCTCGCGGCACTGAGTGGCGAAGTGCGCACCGCCTTTGCCCGGTTGGTCAAGGATGGCGCCAACTCGGAAATTGTCGGGCAGGCGCTGGCGACCATCGGGCGCAGTTTCGCGCGACGTCTGCTGGAGCTTGGCGAGGCCGAGCTGGGGCCGCCGCCGGTGCCTTATTGCTTCATGGTGCTGGGCTCCATGGCGCGGGGCGAGCCGACCATCACCGCCGACCAGGACAATGCGCTGATTCTCGACGACCGCTTCGACCCTGGGCGCCACGACGGCTATTTCAAGGCCTTGGCGGCGTTCGTCTGCGATGGCCTGGCGGCCTGCGGTTATGCTTATTGCAAGGGCGATATCATGGCCACCCATGAACGCTGGCGTCAGCCACTCAAGGTCTGGAAGCGCTACTTCAATGAATGGATGGACGAGCCCAGCCCCGAGCGGCTGTTGCACAGCTCGATCTTCTTCGATCTGACCAGCGTGCATGGCGAGGCCGCCTACGTCGAGCAGTTGCAGGATCTGATCGCCGAACGCGCGCCGCAACGTCCGGTGTTCCTTGCGGCGATGGCGCGCAACGCGCTGGGGCGAACGCCGCCACTGGGCTTCTTCCGCACCTTCGTGATGGAGCAGGACGGCAAGCATCGTCAGTCGATCAATCTCAAACGGCGTGGCACGGCACCGCTGGTCGACCTGGTGAGGATCCATGCGCTGGCCTGTGGTTCGAAAGCCCAGAATACCTTCGCCCGGCTGAACGACATCGCCCGTACCCGCTTGTTGCCCGAGGGTGTCAACGAGCGGCTGCGCTATGCCTTCGAGCTGCTGTCGATGGTGCGCATCCGCCACCAGGCCTACGACATCGAGCACGACGAGGACACCACCGACAACAGCGTCGAGCCGGAAAGCCTGTCGGGGCGCGAGCGCCGGGATCTCAAGGATGCCTTCGAGGTATTGAGCCATGCCCAGAAGTTTCTCGGCTTTCGCTATCCGATGCCGTCGAAGTCGCGCTGATGGTGATGCGCCTGTTCTCCCGGCTGCGCCAGCAGGTACCCGATTGGCCGGCGTACCTGGCCTCGCGGGCAAGCCGGACCCGCGATCCGCGTCTCGCGCGCTATTACGCCGCCGGTACGCCGGAGGCGGCGACACCCATCGGTGATGTGCCGCTGGTGGCGCTGGATATTGAAACCACCGGACTGGATGCCAGTCGCCACGCTATCGTCAGCATCGGCCTGATTGCGTTCACGCTGGAGCGCATCCGCCTCAGCGAGGCACGCTATTGGGTGGTGGCGCCACGCCGACCGCTGAGCGCCGAGTCGGTGACGTTCCACCATATCACCCACTCGGAAGTGGCCAACGCGCCGGATCTGGAAGCCATACTCGATGAATTGCTGGCTTGCCTGGCCGGACGGCTGGCGGTGGTTCACTACCGGCCCATCGAACGCGAATTCCTCGATTCGGCGATCCACGAGCGAATCGACGAGCATCTGCTGTTCCCGATGATCGATACCATGTCGCTGGAAGCGCTGCGTCACCGCCGACGGCGCTGGTTGTGGCTGCGGCGTCTGGTGGGGCGGCCGCCGGCATCGGTCCGGCTGCACGAAAGCCGCCAGCGTTACAATCTGCCGGCCTATACGGGTCATCACGCGCTGAGCGACGCCCTGGCCACCGCCGAGCTGCTGCAGGCCCAGGTTGCCCGCCACTATTCCTGGCAGACCCCGGTGAGCACATTCTGGCGCTGAGGCGTTTGATCGAGGCAAAAGAAGAGCGGCCCGCGGGCCGCTCTTCTCATGGGCAGTGGCGCTCTCATGGAGAGCGCGCCATACGCTTAGGCGCGTGGCTCGCTCATCAGCCCCTTGACGATGGCATAGCATGCCGCCAGCAACACGAGCGTGAAGGGCAGGCCGGTCGAGATCACCGCCGCCTGGAGCGCCGTCAGGCCGCCGCCGAGCAACAGCGCGATGGCGATGGCGCCCTCGATCAGCGCCCAGAACACGCGCTGAGGCTTGGGTGCGTCGACCTTGCCGCCGGCGGTGATTGAGTCGATCACCAGCGAGCCGGAATCCGACGAGGTGATGAAGAACACCATCACCAGCACGATACCCACGAAGGAGGTGACGCTAGTCCACGGCAGCTGCCCGAGCATCACGAACAGTTGCAGTTCGAGCGCGGCATTCTTGACGCCCTCGAAATTGTCGGCCACCAGTTGATGAATGGCCGTGCCACCGAAGGCGGTCATCCACAGTACCGACACCAGCGAGGGCACCAGCAGTACGGCGATCAGGAACTCGCGCACGCTGCGGCCACGGCTGACCCGGGCAATGAACATGCCGACGAACGGTGACCAGCTGATCCACCAGGCCCAGTAGAAGGCGGTCCAGCCCTGGCTGAAGTTGACGTCCTCACGCCCGAACGGATTGGACAGCGCGGGCAGATAGGCCAGGTAGCTCGCCAGATTCTCGAAAAAGCCGGTGACAATCATCAGCGTCGGTCCGACGGCGATCACGAAGGCCAGTAACAGGAAGGCGAGCACCATGTTGACCTGGGACAATCGCTGCACGCCCTTGTCGACGCCGGCCATGACCGACATCAGCGCAACGAGGGTGATGCCCATGATCAGGAGCACCATGGTGACGTTGTTGTTGGGCGTGTCGAACAGATAGTTTAAGCCGGCGGAGGCCTGGGAAGCGCCCAGGCCGAGCGAGGTTGCCAGGCCGAACAGGGTGGCGAACACCGCCAGGATGTCGATCACGTGGCCCGGCCACCCCCAGATCCGCTCGCCGAGGATCGGATAGAAGATCGAACGCATGGTCAGCGGCAGCCCCTTGTTGTACGAAAACAGCGCCAGGGCCAGGGCAACCACGGCATAGATCGCCCAGGGGTGCAGCCCCCAGTGGAAGATCGTCGCCGCCATGCCCAGCGAGATGGCCTCTTGCTGATCGCCCGCGGCAGCACCCAACGGGGCCCAGTCGGTGCGCACGCCACCTTCTACGCTGGTGCCTGCCATCGAAGTGCCGAAGTGGGTGATGGGCTCGGAAACCCCGTAGAACATCAGCCCGATGCCCATGCCCGCGGCGAACAGCATGGCGAACCAACCGGCGTAACTGAAGTCCGGCTTGGCTTCCATGCCGCCGATGCGCACCTTGCCCAGCGGTGTAAAGATCAGCACGACCGTGAGCACCACGAAAATATTGGCGGCGAACAGGAACACCCAGGTCAGGTTGCCGGTCAGCCAGCTCTTGGCGCCATTGAAGATCGGGCCCATCTGGTCCGGCAGAGCCAGGGTGATGAACACGAAGAACAGAATCAGCAAGGCGGAGATCGAGAAGACCTTGCCGTGCAGGTCGACATCCACACCAAACCGGCGGGTGGTGAGGTTGTCCTGGCCGATCACATAGTCGGTATCGATGAGGTCCGAGCGTCCGGTCGGCGCCGGAATGCCTTCCTGGCTTTCCGGCGATGGCGACTCGTTCTGCCTGTTGGGATTTTCAGCCATAGGGCATCTCCGTTTCGGTGTGATGTTCGAAGCGTATGCTGGCGGCGTTGCCGGCCAGGCCGAGATTGCGCGACCAACTGACAAAGCATCAATGGCGTCGTGTGTCATGTCACGCGACGCTGCAAAATGAGAGCGCAATTGGTGCCTTTATCCTGACGCAAAGTGGCGACAGTTGCTACCGGAAGCGGGGCCTGGTTTTGTCGCCGTCCGGCGTTCGTTTATTCATGCGCTCGGCATGCCACCGGCGCGGTGTCGGCCAAACGGCGCCGGGCGAAGGTCGGGCTATAAGCCGACCGGGGTAATGGACTAGTATCCAATCGATCGTTTGAATTCTTGTGCTGCCGCGTGTATTCAGGCAAACCGTACCTTTCCGCCAACCGTTTCAGGAGTGTTTCATGGCCAGCTACCAGGCGCCGCTGCGCGACATGCGCTTCGTGCTCAACGAGGTTTTTCAGGCTGGTGAGGAGTGGGCCGCGATGCCCGCAACCGCCGAGCTCACCCCCGACCTTGCCGAGGCCATCCTGGAGGAAGGAGCGCGGGTCACCCAGGCCGAGCTGTTTCCGCTCAACCAGAGCGGCGACGCCGAAGGCTGTCGCTTCGAGGCGGGCCGGGTCACCACGCCCAAGGGCTTCAAGGAGGCCCAGCGGACCCTGGCCGAGGGGGGCTGGTTCGGCCTGGGCGGCAACCCCGACTATGCCGGCCAGGGGCTGCCCAAGCTGCTTACCGTGGCCTTCGAGGAGATGCTCTACGCCAGCAACGCCAGCTTCGCGCTGTACCCGGCATTGAATACCGGGGCGGCACTGTTGCTCGACCACCACGCCTCCGAGCCGATCAAGCAGCGCTACCTGCCGAAGATGTACGCCGGCGAGTGGCTGGGCACCATGTGCCTGACCGAGCCGCACTGCGGTACCGACCTGGGCTTGATCAAGACACGGGCCGTGCCCATCGGCGACGAGCGCTATGCGATCAGCGGCAGCAAGCTATGGATCACCGGCGGCGAGCACGACCTGGTCGACAACATCGTCCACCTGGTGCTGGCCAGGTTGCCCGATGCGCCGGAGGGCACGCGGGGCATCTCGCTGTTCCTGGTGCCCAAGCGCAAGGTCGCCGAGGATGGCGCACTGGGCGATGTCAACGGCGTCAGTTGCGGCGGTCTGGAGCACAAGATGGGCATCAAGGGCAGCGCGACCTGCGTGATGCATTTCGACCAGGCCCAGGGCGTACTGATTGGCGAGCCGCACCAGGGCCTGGCGACGATGTTCACGATGATGAACTACGAGCGGCTATCGATCGGCATCCAGGGGCTGGGGCTCGGCGAGGTAGCCTACCAGAGCGCCATGGATTTCGCCCGCGAGCGCCTGCAGAGCCGCGCGCCGGGCGGCGCTCGATATCCCCAACAGCCCGCGGACCCGATCCTGGTGCACCCCGACGTGCGGCGCATGGCGCTCAACGTGCGTGCCTGGAACGAGGGCGGGCGCGCCTTTGCCGCCTGCGTGGCGCAGCAGCTCGATCGTGCCAAGTTCCATCCCGATGGGGCGGTACGTGACGAGGCCGAGGCGCTGGTCGCACTGCTCACCCCGGTGGCCAAGGCGTTTCTCACCGATCGTGGCTTCGAGTCGACGGTCGAGGCTCAGCAGATCTACGGCGGCAGCGGCTACTGCGTGGAGTGGGGGGCCGAGCAGTACGTGCGCGATGCGCGTATCGCGATGATCTACGAAGGCACCAACGGCGTTCAAGCCATGGACCTGATAGGGCGCAAGCTGGCCCGTAACCGCGGCCGCTATCTGGTGCAATTCGTCGCGGCCATGCGCGAGGATCTCGGCGAGCGTGCCGGGCCCGACTTGCGCGATTCGCACACGCGCATCTCGCTGGCGCTGGTGCTGCTCGAGAACGTCACTACCCGCGTGCTCGGGCGGAGCGAGAAGCACCCCGATGAGCTCGGCGCGGCGGCGGTCGACTACCTCAACCTGCTCGGCCACGTCGCCTACGCCTGGATGTGGTGGAAGATGATGCGTGCCGCACAGCGCGGGCTGGGCGAAGACGGCGGCGTCGGCGAGCGCTTCTACCGGACCAAGCTGGCGGTCGGCCGTCACTACCTGACACGCATGTTGCCGCGTATCGAAGCCCTGGAACGACAGATCGAGGCGGGCGCCGAGGAATTGATGAATCTGGCCGAAGAGGACTTCTATCCCGAATGATGAGCTTGAAAGTACAGGATACGACCCCGGCCTCTTGAGGCCGGTTTTTTCAATTGCCCGAATTGATGCATCTGATGGGCAGGTTGTCGTCGTGGTGGTGCATGAAAGAGGTGCGTTGAACAACAATGGTGCATGGAAGAAAAGGGGGTGAGCGGCATATATTGTATAAGATACTGATTAATAGGGTAAATAAGCGAAATAAACTAGGTTGGCACATGCCTTGCGAGGGGTAACGCGACGTTATTCGGTGTCGTGGATACCTATAACAATCATTCGCAAGGAGATTGCCGTGAAAAAGCTGAATGTTTCCCTTCGTTGGTTGGCTGGCGCCTCGCTGGTGTCCCTGGGCATGTCCTTCCCCGCTTTCGCCCAGCAAGACACCATCAAAGTGGGGATCCTGCACTCTCTTTCCGGGACCATGGCGATCAGCGAGTCGACGCTGAAGGATGAGCTGCTGATGCTCATCGAACAGCAGAACGAAAACGGCGGGTTGCTGGGCAAGCAGCTCGAACCGGTGGTGATGGACCCGGCCTCGGACTGGTCGCTGTACGCCGAGCAGGCACGCGACATGTTGACCGGGGACGACCGGGTCGACGTGATCTTCGGCAACTGGACCTCGGCGTCGCGCAAGGCGGTTCTGCCGGTGGTCGAGGAACAGAACGGCTTGTTGTTCTATCCCGTTCAATACGAAGGTGAAGAGTCTTCCGAGAACATCTTCTATACCGGCGCGGCGCCCAACCAGCAGGCGATTCCCGCGGTCGACTACCTGATGAGCCAGGGCGTGGAGCGCTGGGCGCTGCTGGGTACCGACTATGTCTATCCGCGCACCACCAACAAGATTCTCGAGGCGTACCTCAAGGATCACGGCGTCGCCGACGACGACATCATGATCAACTACACGCCGTTCGGTTTCAGCAACTGGCAGTCGATCGTCGCCGAGGTCAAGGATTTCGGCAGCCAGGGCAAGAAGACCGCCGTGGTCTCGACCATCAACGGCGATGCCAATGTGCCGTTCTACACAGAACTTTCCAACCAGGGCATCAGTGCCGCCGACATTCCGGTCATGGCCTTTTCGGTGGGTGAGCAGGAACTCAGCGGCATCGATACCGGACCGCTGGTGGGGCATATGGCGGCCTGGAACTACTTCATGAGCGTCGACAGCGACGCCAACTACGACTTCATCGACAACTGGATCGACTACACCGATGACGAGAACGCCGTCACCAACGACCCCATGGAGGCCCACTACATCGGCTTCAACATGTGGCTGGAAGCGGTGCGCAAGGCCGGTACCACCGATGTCGACGCGGTCAAGGAAGCGATCATCGGCGTCAGTGTGCCCAACCTGTCCGGCGGCTACGCAACGATGATGCCCAACCACCATATCACCAAGCCGGTGATGATCGGCGAGATCCAGGATGACGGTCAGTTCAGCGTGGTCTGGGAAAGTGCTGGCACCATTGCCGGCGACGCCTGGTCCGATTATCTCCCCGAGTCGCAGAACCTGATCAGCGATTGGCGTACCCCGCTGCGCTGCGGAAAGCTCAATGTCGACACCATGACCTGCGAAGACGGCGCCGAGTAAGCACGCCCATGGCAAGCGACCTGCGCCTTGCCGTTTCCTTCACGTCAAGGCGCCCTGAAGAACGGGGCGCTCCCGAATCGTGCGCCGCGACCGTCGCGGCGCGAGAAGGAATCCTTCGATGACGCCAACTCACGCGAAGATGCGACCTGGCATCGTGATCGGATCGCAAGCCAGCACCGGTCTTCGGCGTTGCCTGACGGTCGTGGCCGTACTGCTGGTGTGGCTTGTCGGCGTCTCGCCGGTGCAGGCCGAGGTGACGCCACAGCGTGCCCAGGCCCTGCTGCAGGCGCTGGACACCGACGACTTCGATGCCAAGGCCGAGGCCGCCCAGGCCATCGCCGCCAGCGACGCCGCCCAGAAAACGCGCTGGCTCGAGGCCTTGCTCGACGGCCGTCTGGGACGCGAGCGTCGCGGCGAACGTTTTTACATCATCACCGATGATAGCGGCCGCGAATGGCCGATCATCGATGCCATCACCTTCGAGGACGCCGGCACCGGCTCCCGTCGCCGCGTCGATGCGTTTCGCATCAACAACGCGATGCGTACCCAGTTGCAGGGCCTGATCGCCTCGCTGTCGCTCGACGCGGGCGACGAGGCGACCCGTCTCGATGCCGCCAAGCGCTTGATCGGCGAGGTCGATGCGCAAAGCGTCGACGCGGTCGCTGCACAACTCGACGACGAGGAGAGTTCCGCGGTACGCGCCGAGATCGAAACCGCGCTGGCGCTGTATCGCGTGGAGCAGGGCGATGCCGCGGTCCTGGCGACCCTGCGCGGCAATCTCGACACCCGCGTGCGCAATTCGCTCTCTACCATCGCCGCCAGCGACGCCCCGATCGCTGCCCAGGCCGGCGAGACGCTGGCCGGCATCGAGAGCAAGCGTGCCTGGTACGAGCGCGGCCAGACGCTGTTCTTCGGCTTGAGCGCGGGGTCCGTGCTGGTGCTGGCGGCGATTGGCCTGGCGATTACCTTCGGGGTGATGGGGGTGATCAACATGGCGCACGGCGAGCTGATCATGCTGGGGGCCTACACCACCTGGATGATCCAGCAGGTTCTGCCCGGGCAGCCGGGGCTGGCCTTGTTGCTGGCGATCCCCGGCGGCTTCCTGGTGGCGGGCGCATTCGGGATTCTCATCGAGCGCAGCGTGATCCGCTTTCTCAAGGGGCGCCCGCTCGAGACGTTGCTGGCGACCTTCGGCATCAGCCTGATTCTGCAACAACTGGTGCGCACGGTGTTCTCGCCGCTCAATCGGCGCGTGAACTCGCCGGACTGGCTGCAGGGCGCATGGCAGGTCAACGAGGCCTTGTCGCTGACCCTCAACCGCCTGGGCGTGCTGCTCTTCTGCCTGGTGGTGTTCGCCGCGCTGTGGGCGCTGATGCGCTACACCCGGCTGGGGCTGGAGGTGCGCGCGGTGACCCAGAATCGTGCCATGGCACGCTCGATGGGCGTGCGCGCCGCGCGGGTGGACATGCTCACCTTCGGCCTGGGCGCCGGGGTCGCCGGGCTGGCGGGCGTGGCGCTGTCCCAGATCACCAACGTGGGGCCCAACCTGGGGCAGAGCTATATCGTCGACTCCTTCCTGGTGGTGGTCTTCGGCGGCGTCGGCAATCTGTGGGGCACGCTGGTCGCCGGCATGTCGCTGGGGGTGATCAATCAGGTCCTGCAGCCCTGGGTCGGTGCCGTGCTGGCCAAGGTGATCGTGCTGATCGGCGTCATCCTGTTCATCCAGAAACGTCCGCAGGGCCTCTTCGCGCCCAAGGGGCGGACATCATGAGTCTCGCCACGATGTTCAAACGCAATTCCTTGCTCGATGAGCGCTCGACCTGGATCACCAGCGTCGTGCTGATCGTCGGCATGCTGGCGGTGGTTGTGCTCCATGCCTTGCCGCCGGAGCATGCCTGGCACCTGGACGGTTCCGTCGTCTCGCTGCTGGGCAAGTATCTGACCTACATGCTGCTGGCGCTGGCGGTGGATTTGATCTGGGGCTACCTGGGCATCCTGAGCCTGGGCCACGGGGCCTTCTTCGCCCTGGGCGGCTACGCCATGGGGCTCTATCTGACCGCGCAGCAGGCACCGCTGGCGCCCTGGCAGGGTGTCTTGGCCCACTTTCCCGTGGCGGCGCTCGCCGTGGTTCTGGCGCCGGGGCTGCTGGCGCTGATCTTCGGTTGGCTGGCGTTTCGCTCGCGGGTCACCGGCGTGTACTTCTCGATCATCACCCAGGCGCTGACCTTCGCGCTGATGCTGGCCTTCAACCGCAACGAGATGGACATGGGCGGCAGCACCGGGCTGACGCGGTTCGATGAGCTGCTGGGCTTTTCGCTCGCCAGCGAAGGCATGAGCGTGGCGTTGTTCGTGGCCTCGGGCGTGGCCGTGCTGCTGGCGTTCTGGGGCTGCAAGGCGGTCACCCGGTCACGGCTCGGGCGGGTGTGCATGGCCACCCGGGACGCCGAGGCACGGGTGCGCTTCATCGGCTATCGCGTCGAGCATGTCAAGCTGGCGGTGTTCGTGCTGTCGGCGATGATCGCGGGCATTGCCGGGGCGCTCTACGTGCCACAGGTCGGCATCATCAACCCGAGCACCTTCGCGCCGCTGTTCTCCATCGAGGTGGTGGTGTGGGTCGCATTGGGCGGCCGCGCCACGCTTTACGGCGCGCTGCTCGGCGCGCTGGTCGTCAATTATCTCAAGACGCTGCTGACCGGGGTGATGCCCGACGCCTGGCTGTTCCTGCTGGGGGGCTTGTTCGTGGTGGTCACCCTGTTCCTGCCGCAGGGTGTGGCGGGCTTGATGGCACGCCTGCGTCGGCGCCGGGAGGTGACCGCATGAGCATGATGGATTCGCAGCGCATGCAACGCCTGCGCGAGTTCGCGCGTCCCGATCGCGTCTTCGACTTCATGGCGCCGGCGGATTCCCCCGTCGACGTGCGTCACGGGCCGATTCTCTACCTCGAGGATGTCAGCGTGAGCTTCGACGGCTTCAAGGCCATCGACGATCTCAACCTGACCATCGACGACGGCGAGCTGCGCTGCATCATCGGTCCCAACGGCGCCGGCAAGACCACCATGATGGACATCATCACCGGCAAGACGCGTCCCGATCGCGGCCAGGCCTGGTTCGGCAGCCGCCATAACCTGTTGCAGATGGACGAACCGCAGATCGCCAACCTGGGGATCGGCCGCAAGTTCCAGAAACCCACCGTGTTCGAGGCGCTGTCGGTGAGCGCCAACCTCGAGCTGGCGATGGCCGGCGACCGGCGCGTGTGGAAGACCTTGCTGGCCCGGCTCGACCACGAGGGGCGCGAGCGTATCGACGAGGTCATGGAGACCATCGGCCTCAGTGCCGAGCGCGAGCGGCTGGCCGGCGTGCTCTCGCATGGTCAGAAGCAATGGTTGGAGATTGGCATGTTGCTGATGCAGCGCCCGCGCCTGCTGTTGGTCGACGAGCCCGTGGCGGGCATGACCGAGCCGGAAATGCACCGCACGGCGGAGTTGATGACGCGCCTGGCCGGCCAGCAATCGGTGGTGGTGGTCGAGCACGACATGGGCTTCGTGCGCTCCATCGCGCGTACCGTCACCGTGCTGCACCAGGGCAGCGTGCTCGCCGAGGGCAGCATGGACGAAATCGCCAACGACCCGCGGGTGATCGAGGTCTATCTGGGTGGTGACGCGTCGTCCAACGCGCGGGAGGGAGAGTGATGCTCAGCGTCGACACGCTCAACCAGTATTACGGCGAAAGCCATATCCTGCGCGATCTCTCGCTGGAGGTGCCGGCGGGGCGCTGTACCTGCGTGATGGGCCGCAACGGCGTGGGCAAGACCACGCTGCTCAAGGCCATCATGGGCGAAGTGGCGGTGCGCGCCGGTCAGCTGAATTTCGCCGAGGAGAACCTGCTCGAGCGGCGTCCGGAGAGCCGCGCCGACCTGGGCATCGGCTACGTGCCCCAGGGGCGTCAGATCTTCGCCACGCTGAGCGTGGAGGAGAACCTGCGCATCGGCCTGCCGGCACGGCGCAAGCGTGTATCAGGCGAGGCGGAGCGAGGCATTCCCGAGCGTATCTACGAACTCTTTCCGGTACTCAGGGAAATGCGCCACCGGCGGGGCGGCGATCTGTCCGGCGGCCAGCAACAGCAACTGGCGATCGGCCGGGCGCTGGTGATCGAGCCGCGCCTGTTGATCCTCGACGAACCCGGCGAGGGCATCCAGCCCAACATCGTCGCGCAGATCGGCGAGGTGCTGCGTCGGCTCAACCAGGAGGACGGGCTCACCGTATTGCTGGTCGAGCAGAAGCTGCCGTTCGCGCGCAAGTACGCCGACCGCTTCACGATCATGGACCGGGGACAGACGGTCGCCGGCGGCGAGATCGGTGAACTCGACGATGACCTGATCAAACGGCACCTGACGGTATGACGGACTTGTCTGTTCCCGGCCATGTGGCGTCTCCCGGCGAATCACCGGGCAAGACGCCATCCGGCGATTCGGGGCATCGCTTCGACACCCGGCGTCATTGGGCGGCCTGCTTGTCGCTGGCCTTTCGCGCCCGCGATGAACGCACGCGCATGACCCACGCGCGCCACCACGGCCCCCTGCGCGTGCAACGGCCGTTCTATCCCGAAACGGACCATGTCGCCGACTCTCGCTACGCAACGCCTTGCCATGTGTATCTATTGCACCCGCCGGGCGGACTGGTCAGCGGCGACGAGCTGCGCATCGACATCGAGGCCGAGCGCGGCGCCCATGCCCTGTTGACCACCCCGGCGGCGACCAAGCTGTATCGCGCCGATAGCCATGGCGTGTGCTGGGGGCAGCACACGCACCTGACCGTGCGGCCCGGCGCGCTGCTCGAATGGCTGCCGCAGGAAACCCTGTGTTTCGACGGCGCGCGTGGCGTACAGAGCACGACGCTGGATGTGCAGGGCGATGGGTGCTGCGTGGGCTGGGAAGTCCTGGCGCTGGGACGCCCCGCCAGCCAGTTGCCGTTCGCCAGCGGGCGGGTCGAGCAACGCTTCGCGTTGACGCGCGACGGATGCCCGCTATGGATCGAGCGTCAACCGCTCGATCCCATGCATCCGCGCTTCCACGGCCATTGGGGGCAGGGCGGCAGTACGGTACAGGCGACGCTCTGGGCAGTGGGGCTCGACGACCCTGCGGCGGCGGTGGATGCCCTGCGGCAGCGATTGCCGGCGTCGCGGCACTGGGCGGTCACCCAGCGCCGCGACGTGCTCCTGCTGCGCTACCTGGGCGATGAGCGCAATGCCGCCTGGGAAATTTGTCAGCAGGCATGGAAAGTGCTGAGGCCCTGGCTCTGCGGGCGCGAGGCATGCATGCCGAGAATATGGATGACGTAGCGGCACTTAGTGCCGGCCACGAGCTACGGGCAACGAGCTGCGAGCTAGAATGCTGCCGAAGCCCGAAGCCCGAAGCCCGAAGCCCGAAGCCCGAAGCCCGAATTCATGAAGAGAGAGTTGCCGATATGGAACTGACCCCGAGAGACAAGGACAAGCTGCTGCTGTTTTCCGCCGCGCAGCTTGCCGAACGCCGCCGCGACCGTGGTCTCAAGCTCAACTACCCCGAGGCGGTGGCCTTGATCAGCTTCGAGATCCTGGAAGGCGCCCGCGACGGCAAGAGCGTCGCCGAACTGATGAGCGCCGGGCGCGAGATCCTGACTCGCGACGAGGTGATGGAAGGCGTGGCCGAGATGGTCGACGACGTACAGATCGAGGCGACGTTTCCGGACGGTACCAAGCTGGTCACGGTGCATTCGCCCATTGTGTAAGGAGTTGTCGATGATTCCCGGTGAATACCAATTGCAGGACGGCGAGATCGAGCTCTGCGCGGGGCGCGAGCGGATCACCGTCATGATCGCCAATACCGGCGACCGGCCCATCCAGATCGGTTCGCACTACCACTTTGCCGAGGCCAATCCGGCCTTGATCTTCGACCGCGACAAGACGCGCGGTTATCGCCTCGACGTGGCGGCGGGCACGGCGATTCGCTTCGAGCCCGGCCAGCGTCGCGAGGTGACCCTGATTCCCTTTGTCGGCAAGCGCCACATTTATGGGTTCCGCGGAGAGGTCATGGGGCACCTGGATCAGGGAGATAAATCATGAAGATCACGCGTCAGGCCTATGCCGACATGTACGGCCCCACCGTGGGGGATCGTGTGCGACTCGGCGATACCGAGCTGTGGATCGAGGTCGAAAAGGACTTCACTCACTATGGCGACGAGGTCAAGTTCGGCGGCGGCAAGGTGATTCGCGATGGCATGGGGCAGAGCCAGCGCCTCGACGAGGCGGTGATGGATACCGTCATCACCAACGCGCTGATTGTCGACTGGTGGGGTATCGTCAAGGCCGACGTGGGGCTCAAGCAGGGCCGTATCGCGAGTATCGGCAAGGCCGGCAACCCGGACACCCAGCCGGATGTCGACATCGTCATCGGCCCGGGGACCGAGATCATTGCCGGCGAGGGCAAGATCCTCACCGCCGGGGGCATCGACGCGCATATTCACTTCATCTGCCCGCAGCAGGTGCAAGAAGCGCTGATGAGCGGCGTGACCACCATGCTCGGCGGTGGCACCGGCCCGGCCACCGGTTCCAACGCCACCACCTGCACGCCGGGCGCGTGGCATATCGGCAAGATGCTGCAGGCCGTCGATGACATGCCCATGAACATCGGCTTTCTCGGCAAGGGCAATGCCAGCCTGCCCGAGGCGCTGGAGGCGCAACTGGAGGCCGGCGCCATGGGTCTCAAGCTGCACGAGGACTGGGGCACCACGCCGGCCTCCATCGACAACTGCCTGAGCGTCGCCGAGCGTTTCGATGTGCAGATCGCCATCCACACCGACACGCTGAACGAGTCGGGCTTCGTCGAGGATACCCTGGCGGCGTTCAAGGAACGCTGCATTCATACCTACCACACCGAGGGCGCCGGGGGCGGTCATGCACCGGACATCATCACCGCCTGCGCCAAGTCGTACGTGCTGCCGTCATCGACCAATCCCACGCGCCCTTACACCGTCAATACCATCGATGAACACCTCGACATGCTGATGGTGTGCCACCACCTCGATCCCAACATTCCCGAGGACGTGGCCTTCGCCGATTCGCGCATCCGCCGCGAGACCATCGCCGCCGAGGACATCCTTCACGATCTGGGCGTGATATCGATGATCGCTTCGGACTCCCAGGCCATGGGGCGGGTCGGTGAGGTGATCTGCCGAACCTGGCAAACCGCCCACAAGATGAAGGTGCAGCGTGGCTTGCTGCCGGAAGACACCCAACGCGGCACCGACAACTTTCGCGCCAAACGCTACATCGCCAAGTACACCATCAATCCGGCGATCACTCATGGCATCGCTCATGAGGTCGGCTCGGTGGAGGTCGGCAAGCTGGCCGATCTGGTGCTGTGGGAGCCGGCCTTCTTCGGCGTCAAGCCGGCCATGATGCTCAAGGGCGGGATGATCGCCGCGGCGCCCATGGGCGACCCCAACGCCTCGATCCCCACGCCGCAGCCGGTGCATTACCGGGCCATGTTCGGCGCTCTGGGCCGCGCGGCCAGCCGTACGCGCCTGACCTTCGTCAGCCAGGCCGCGCTGGATGCCGGCATCCGCGAGCGCCTGGGACTGCAGAGCGAGCTGCTGGCCTGCAGGGACGTGCGCGGCGTGCGCAAGGCCGACATGAAGCTCAACGGGGTCTGCCCCCATCTCGAGGTGGACCCGCAGACCTACGAGGTGCGTTGCGATGGCGAACTGTTGACCTGCGAGCCGGCGACGGAACTGCCGCTGGCCCAGCGTTATCACTTATTTTAAAACCATCACGGCTGAAGTTCTTGGTGGGAGGGAACTTGTTCCCGATCGGTTTCGGCTGCCCTAATCGCGAATAAATTCGCTCCCACACTGACCTGCGTGCTGAGGTGAAACATGTTGAAACTGATTGAACGCCTGGGGCCGATAGATGAAAGCGCGGCGAGCGACACCCTGACGCTGCCGTTCGAGGCGCGGATGCGCGGTCGGCTCAAGGCGGTCAGCGATGCCGGCCGCGAGCTGGGACTGTTCCTCGAACGTGGCCCGGTGCTGCGCGATGGCGAAGGGTTGCGTGCCGAAAGCGGCGAGGTGATTCGGGTCAGGGCGGCCGACGAGCCGGCCGTGACGGCGCGCATCGAAGGCACACTGGCGCTGGCACGGTTGTGCTATCACCTGGGCAATCGTCACGTGCAACTGGCCATCGGCGGCGACGAACGCTCTTCACGAGATCAGGGCTGGGTGCGCTTCCCGCCGGACCACGTGCTCGAGGAACTCGCCGAGCGCCTGGGGGCGACGCTCGAGCATCACCAGGCGCCATTCGACCCCGAGCCGGGCGCCTATTCGCAGGGTGAAGATCATTCCCACGGACATCGACATTCCCACGGTCATAACCACGATCATGGCCAGTCACATAGACACGACCACGAGCCCGGCCATGCCCACTGAGTCCAGCCAGGCCGGCAGTGACGACCTGGCCCTGCTGGGCCTGCTGCAACTGGTCAGTCCGGCGCTGCCGATCGGCGCGTTCGCCTGGTCCCAGGGGCTGGAAAGCGCCTTCGATCTGGGCTGGGTGAGCGACGAGGTGACCCTCGGCGAATGGCTGGCAGGCGTGCTCGAGGATGGCCTGACCCGTTGCGACCTGCCGGCACTGGCGCGCCTGTACGACGCCTGGCAGGCCGGCGACGCAGACGCCCTCGCCGCATGGAACGCTTGGCTGCAGGCCAATCGCGAGACCGCCGAGCTGGCCGCCGAGGACTTCCGGCTCGGTGAGGCCATGGTGCGCCTGCTGCATTCGCTGGATCGGCTGCCGCTGGCGCCGTCGCTGCCGTCCCGCCCGACTTACGCCGCGACGTTCGCGCTCGCCAGTTGGCAGCGGGGTATCTCGGTCCGTGACAGCCTGCTCGGCTTCACCTGGGCCTGGCTGGAAAACCAGCTGGCGGTGGCCTGCAAGGCCCTGCCGCTGGGGCAGACCAGCGCCCAGCGGCTGATCGAGCGCTTGCGACCGCAGCTGGTGGCGGCAGTCGACACGGCCCTGGCGCTGGAGGACGAGGAGCTGGGGCCGGCATTGCCGGGGCTAGCCTTGGCCAGCGCCCATCATGAAACCCAATATTCGCGGCTATTTCGTAGCTGAGCGGTCATTTAAGGAAGGAGTAACGCCATGAATCATTGCTTGCGTGTGGGTGTCGGCGGCCCGGTAGGCTCCGGCAAGACGGCCCTGCTCAGGCAGCTCTGCCTGGCACTGCGCGACCATTACGATATTGCGGTGGTCACCAATGACATCTACACCCGCGAGGATGCCGATTTCCTGCTCAAGCACGATGCGCTGGCCGCGGACCGTATCCTAGGCGTCGAGACCGGCGGCTGTCCGCATACCGCGATTCGCGAAGATGCCTCGATGAACCTCGCTGCCATCGACGATCTGCACAGCCGCCATCCCAATCTGGAGCTGGTATTGGTGGAATCCGGCGGCGACAACCTCTCGGCGACCTTCAGTCCCGAGCTGTCCGACCTGACCCTGTATGTGATCGACGTCTCCGCCGGCGACAAGATTCCGCGCAAGGGCGGGCCGGGCATCACCAAGTCCGACCTGCTGATCATCAACAAGATCGACATCGCCGAGTACGTCCACGCCTCGCTGGAGGTGATGGACCGCGACGCATGCAAGATGCGCGGCGAGCGACCGTTCGTATTCGCCAATCTGCACGACGGGGTGGGGCTCGAGACCATCATCCGATTCATTCTCGATCGCGGCATGCTGCCGGAGCGCCGTCCGGACGTGCGTGCCGTCAGCTGATCCCCTTTTATACCGTTCAGGAGAGTGTCATGTCTCATTCTTTGCCTTCGCGAACAAGCTCCTTGCCCTTGCGGGAGCGAATTTATTCGCGATGGCGGCGGGCACTGTACCTCCCCGGCCATGCCGGGCGCCTGCGGCGCCAATCGCGAACCAGTTTCCTCCCACCGGCGTCCCCATGCTCCAGTGGGCCATCCAGGCTGGTTTGCGTGGGAGGGAGTTTATTCCCAATAGCGGGGTCTTGACGTTTCACGCTGATCCGCGAAGAACCAAAAAAGGACCGCCATCAGTGGCGGTCCAGTACGCAGGGAACTATCGGAGATGCGAACACGAGGTAGTCGCTGGCCCGAAGGCCCGGAATGGGCATGCCTCGTCGCCTTGGCGTAGACGCGGCCACCCCGATGGCATGCCCTATCGATGACGCAGCATGCTGGATAGGTGGCATCCTTGCCGGGGAATCCTTTCCCTAGACACCCTTCCTTGCCCGAAGGCGGTGCCGTCTCATCGCAACCTAAGTCACACATCGCATTGAGTGAGTCACGAAGAGCCAGGCTTGCTACGCGGGCGTAGCGTGCCCGGCGCCCAGTTGCTCACTCGCTAAAAACTTAGCCATAAGCGTGCCATCTATTTTAATTCAATTTAAATACAGTGGTTTATAAAAACCATCCAGGCCCGCGCAGGTCGTTGGCTGGGCATCCATCGGCTGAGCTTTTATTAAGCGTTGCTAATATCTGACGCTCACCATGAACGCGGCGTTAACGTTAGTCTAATCAGCGCTCTACAGCGTCTCTTAATGGCGACAAAAAGGATAATTGCCGGATAAGTCAGCATTTGTGGATCCCCTGAGGCCCACGTACACTGGCGAAACAAGGCGCGACGCTGGCGGTTCAAGGAGAGAGTCATGTTCAGAGACGATGTGCCAGGATGCGGAGTCTACAGGCATACCGATGGCCGGCTGGTCAAGCAGAGCAATACGTTGGCCGAGCTACTTCATGGCGATCGTGCTAGCGCGCCGCAAACACTCGAGAACCTTCTTGACGAAGCGGGCTACACGGCCTATGAAACCGTCCAGGGCGTCTATACCGTCTATGCGCCGGTGGAAGACACCGTGCTGGGCGATGCTTTTCGACATGCATTGGAGGGCGTGCGCTATCTGATTCAGGTCGATACCGATCCCAAGTCGCACTTCTTCGTGCTGGTCGACGACAGCCTGGCCGACTATCTCGGTGTGCTTGCGCTGCTGCAGCCATTGGCCATTCACAAGCGCATGGCAGCGGAGCCTCTCCAACCTGTGGGCGAGGCATGAGCCCACGATGCCCTCTGATCGACAGTCTGGATCGCTTCTGACGATGCTGGCAGCCCCTTTCAGCAAGCTCCGCGCTCTGGCATCGCGCTCTATCCTGGCGAGACGCGTCGTTCGCATCATCGCTCGTTGCGGTTATGTCGCCAAAGGCGTGGTCTATATGATCGTCGGCGTCCTGGCGTCGCTGGCTGCCGCCGGGCTGGGTGGCAGCAGTGTCAACACCAAGCAGGCGATCACCCAGCTGGCTAGTCAGCCATTCGGTGGTCTCATGCTGGCATTGCTCAGCCTGGGCCTGCTCGCCTACGCCGTGTGGCGTCTGCTACAGGCTCTGATCGACACCGAGAATCTGGGCTACGGAGTGCGTGCCATTGCGGCGCGTCTGGGGTTTCTGGTCAGCAGCGGTATTTATAGCGGCCTGGCACTTTACAGCTTCAACCTGCTGCGCAACGCCGCCACCGGTAATACCTCGCCAACCGGTCGCACGGCCGAATTGATGAGCCATCCCGGAGGAATCTATCTGGTCTTCGCAGTGGGTGTGGTCTTTTTCGGGGTTGGCGTGCGCCAGATCGTTCGTGCAGTCAAATGCTCATTTCTGAAGAATTGGCACATGCGAGAGATGAACGAGCGTCAGCGCAAACTTGCCAAGTGGGCCACACGCATGGGGCTGACGGCCCGCGGCATCGTGTTTCTGCTCATTGGGCTGTTTCTCTGTCTGGCTGCCTGGCAGTCCGACCCTAGCGAAGCGGAAGGGTTGGGTGGCGCTCTGGCGACGTTGGCTCAGCAGCCGTTGGGTCCCTGGCTGTTGGGTATCGTCTCGCTGGGTTTGGTCGCTTATGGCATCTACTGCTTCATCAATGCGCGTTTCCGTGACGTCAGTGCCTGACAAGTAAACAACGGAGTGCGGGGTTTCTGTTGGCCTGCATGCAGTGCTCCGTCGGTTCAGCCATAGACTCTCTCGTCGAGCCAATTGCCGCAGCGCGCTTGTACGCCGGCCCAATCGCGGCCGATCTGACATACGAAGAGCGAATCGTGAGCGCCGATATGCGGATGGAGGCGTTCGATCAGAGCGGCAGCCGTGGCATCGGCCTCTATGAGTACGCTGCAGTCGACCGCCGTGGCATTGGGAAAGGATTCCAACAGATCATGGAATGCGTTGTAGGCGATGGGTAGGTGTAATTCATACGTTATTAAATAGACTGCCATAACTGCCCTGCGTAGTGGGTGAATTTATATGGCAAGCGCTAACGTAATTAATCATTGCTTAAAAAACAATAGTTTGATTCGGCCATCTGATGGTGAGCTCTCGGTTCTAACTCATGTCTTGAAGCGCGACGCCCCAGGCGGCGATCAGCGCGGTGGCGCTACGCGTAGCGCACTCGACTGCGCCTGACACATAGCCGAAGCGCAGCCGGTAGGTTTATCTCGTGGGCGTATTGCTGCCTGGCGGTGGGCCCTTGCGATTCTGATACTTGCTCCATAACTGCCTTGCCGTGCGCTTGGCCTTCTCGCGGTTCTGAGGATTCCTGAGCCAGTTGGCAACGGCTGCGCCGAGCATGCGTTTCATGGCTATCTCCTTGATGCGATGCCTGTACATAACCATATGGAGGCTTTGCGGGTCTGCGTCAAGCGCTATTCGATTGCCTGAATAGAAACAAGGGGAGAGGGGAGAGCGTTAGCTGGCCTCGTCCGTGCTCAGGAGTGCATGGGGACTTGGCGGGGACTGAGAATGCCAAGTTCTGAGATAGGTAAAGGCTCTGGTAAAGCGGCCTGCAGGCCCATAGATGGTGCGGATGGGGAGACTCGAACTCCCACGCCTCTCGGCACTAGAACCTAAATCTAGCGTGTCTACCTATTCCACCACATCCGCAAATAGGGGGCAGGAAACGCCCGTATTGTACGGGCCGCGTCGGCCAAGTCAATTGCCGTTCCGCGCGGCTAGCGTGACGCGGGAGGATGGCGCGGTTAAGGTCATCACAGGCTTGCGAGCAATTAGTGATCTTTTGTTCATGATGAAGTTGACAGAGATGGCGGGGCGCATGGGTCCGAAGCCAGCCCTGGTTGTTAACCAGGTTGACAAGATGCTGCGTCGCGCCCTGCCCGGGCGCTGTGCGTTCTGCCTGGCGCGCTGCATGCCGAACGTCCCATGGTGCGGGCCCTGCCTGGCGGTGCTGCCGTGGAACCGGCATGCCTGTGTGCAATGCGCCGAGCCCTTGCCGGAAGCGTCTCCGCGCTACTGCGGGCACTGCCTGCGGCGTCCTCCAGCGTTTGCCGTTGCGCGCATCGGCCTGCGCTACGAAGACGAGATCGCGCTGCTGCTGCGTCGCTTCAAGTTCGGCTACGACCCGCGCGCGGGCAACTTGCTGGTAAGCCTGATGAACGAGTCGTTGGCGGGGCTCGAAAGGGAGCAATTGCCTGAACTGTTGATCGCTCTGCCGCGCCATCGTCAGCGTGCCCGGGAACAGGGCTTCGATCCGGGCCCCTGGCTGACCGAGCGCCTTGCCGCGCGGCTGGGATTGCCCTGGTACCAGCCGCGCCGGCTGCACGCCACGCCCTCGCAGCGCGGCCTTGACCGCCTGGCGCGACGGCGCAATCTCAAGGGCGCCTTCGCGGTCGAGACCGCATTGCCCGAGCGGATTGCGCTGGTCGACGACGTGATGACCACCGGCGCCTCGCTCGACGCGCTGGCCGTGGCCTGCCGCGGCGCCGGGGCTCGTCATGTCGAGGCCTGGGCAGTGGCGCGCACGCCGCTCGGTCATTGAGTGGCTGCGCTGACGTTGATGGGTGGCGATCTGCTAGCATGCGGGCATCGTTCATCGAGGAGGCCCGCATGGCCGCCAACCCGCACCCATTCGAGAACCTGCCGCCGCAGCGCATCGTTGCCGCCATCGAGGCACTGGGATTCTGGCTGCCCGGCGAGCCGTTCACGCTCAACAGCTACGAAAACCGGGTCTTTCTGGTCCACGACGACGAGCGCCGCCGCTGGGTTGCCAAGTTCTATCGTCCCGACCGCTGGAGCGATGCGCAGATCCGCGAGGAGCATGCCTTTCTCGCCGAGCTGGCCGCCGCCGATGTGCCGGTGGCGGCGCCCTGGCGCGACGCCGGCGGCGAGAGTCTGCATGAGCACGAGGGCTTTCGCTTCGCGCTGTTCCCGCACGTCGTGGGTCAGGCCCCGGAGCTTGAGAACCCTGCCCACCTGTTCGCCCTCGGTGAACTGATCGGCCGGGTGCACTCGGTGTCGGATGCAACGCCGTTCGCCACGCGACCGACCCTCGAGCCGATTGGCTGGGCGGTGAGCAGCCGCGAGCAGGTGCTCGCCGGCGAATGGCTCAGCCAGCGCCAGCGTCGCGCTTACCAGCGCATCAGCGAGGCCTTGGAAAACACGCTGGCGGAGCGCGCCTGGCCGGCGCAGGCGGCGATTCGCGTGCACGGCGATTGCCATCTGGGCAATATTCTGGGGCGCGATGAGCAGTTCGCGCTGGTCGATTTCGACGACTGCTGCATGGCGCCGGCCGTGCAGGATCTATGGATGATGCTGACTGCCCAGAACGACCAGGAGTGGCAGATGCAGCTCTCCGAGCTGCTGGAGGGCTACGAGCAATACTGCGATTTCGATCGCCGCGAACTGGCCTGGATCGAGCCGCTGCGGACCCTGCGGCTGATGCGCCACAGCGCCTGGCTGGTCGCACGCTGGCGCGACCCGGCGTTTCCGCGCGCCTTTCCCTGGGTCGCCGACGAAGCGTACTGGGATCAGCACATTCGCACCCTCGAGCAGCAGCGCGTCGCACTCGAACAGCCACGCTGGCTGGCCTGAGCGGCGGTTGGAGTCCATCGACCAAAGCGCTTAGCATGAACCGGCCGTGGTCACGGAGTAAGCGTTGGAGGGGATGCTGGTCAGCTTCGATGATGCCGCTCGGGATCGCCGCCCTGAACGGATTGCGTCGCGACGATCGCGGCCGGCGCGAGCTAGGCTGGCTGGCGCTCAAAATCCTAGGCTATGCTTGTTGGTGAAGCCACCGATAACGTCACCCCTCTTGCCGGATATACATTCACAGTCGCAAGCCATTCAGTTGCAAGCCATTGTCACGCCCGGCGTCGCGCAGGCCGGGTAACGCTTCAGGGCATTCGCGGAGCGGGCGCCCTCCAGGAAGGAGAACATCATGGAATCGCTGCAGGACTATTCGCTGTACCGGCCCTTCGCCTACATCGATGGCAGCTGGGTCGCCGCCGACAGCGGCGAGCAGATCGAAGTCGACAACCCGGCCACCGGCGAGATCATCGGCAGCGTGCCGCGGCTGGGCCGCGCCGAGACCGAGCGGGCGATCGACGCGGCGCATGCCGCGCTGCCGGCCTGGCGCGCGCATACCGCCCAGGAGCGTGGCGACATCCTGATGAAGTGGTACGAGCTGATGCTCGAGAATCAGGACGAGCTGGCGCGCATCATGACCCTCGAGCAGGGCAAGCCGCTCAAGGAAGCCGCCGGCGAGATCGTCTACGCGGCGAGCTTCCTGCGCTGGTTCGCCGAAGAGGGGCGGCGCATCTACGGCGAGACCATTCCCGGCGCCAAGAGCAACCAACGGATCATGGTCATCAAGCAACCGGTCGGGGTCGTCGGCGCGATCACGCCGTGGAACTTCCCGGCGGCGATGATCACCCGCAAGGTCGGCGCGGCGCTGGCGGCGGGCTGTCCGATCGTCGTCAAGCCGGCCAGCCAGACGCCGTTCTCGGCCACCGCCATGGCGCTGCTCGCCGAGCGTGCCGGCGTGCCGCGCGGGGTCTTCAACGTGGTGCCGGGGCGTGCCAGCGAGATCGCCGGGGCGCTGACCGAGTCGCCGCTGGTGCGCAAGATCACCTTCACCGGCTCGACCGAGGTCGGCCAACGGTTGATGGAGCAGGCCGCGCAGCACGTCCAGAAGATCTCGCTGGAACTGGGCGGCAACGCCCCGTTCCTGGTCTTCGAGGATGCCGACCTGGACGCCGCGGTGGAGGGCGCGATGGCCTCGAAATTCCGCAACGCCGGCCAGACCTGCGTCTGCGTCAACCGCTTTTTGGTCCAGTCGAGCGTGGTCAACGCTTTCTGCGAGAAACTCGCCGCCGCCATGAACAGCGAGCTCACCGTCGGCGACGGCACCGAGGAGGGCGTCAACATCGGCCCGTTGATCGACAGCGATGGGGTTGAGAAGGTCAGCCGGCACATCCGCGACGCGGTCGACAAGGGCGCCGAGTTGATGCTGGGCGGCAATCACCACCCGCTGGGCGGCAATTTCTTCACCCCGACGCTGGTCAACCAGGCGACCAGCGAGATGCTGGTCGCCCGCGAGGAAACCTTCGGCCCGCTGGCCGCGGTGTTTCCGTTCGACGACGAGGAGGACGCCGTGGAAATGGCCAACGACACGCCGTTCGGCCTTGCCGCGTATTTCTATTCGCGTGATCTGAGCCAGGTGTGGCGGGTCTCGGAGGCGCTGGAATACGGCATCGTCGGAATCAATACCGGGCTGATCTCCAACGCCGCCGCGCCGTTCGGCGGGGTCAAGGAGTCGGGCCTGGGCCGCGAGGGCGGCCATCAGGGGCTCGAGGAGTTCCTCGAAACCAAGTACCTGTGCCTCGACCTGGGCTGAATCCGGTACGACGGCGGGCAAGCGTTGACGAGGCTGCCCGCCGCGCCCTTGCCTTGCCGCGTGAGGATGCTAACGTGGTGAAATGTTCCTTTACCCGAGAGGTATGCGCATGGATTCGAGCATCAACAACACCGTCGGTGCCGCCGTCGCGCTGCAGCAGTACAATGCCGACCAGAGCGCCCAGATGTCGCTGCTCCGCCAGTCACTCGACACCCAGGCATCACAAGTCGTCCAGCTGATGGAGTCGGTCGGCGACGGGCCGAAACTGGCCAGCGTCGGCAGCATCGGTACGCAGCTCAATACCTACGCCTGAGTAACGCCGCAAGCTCGGCGGTGCAATACGCGAGGCCGCTGAGGTATAGCACGCAAAACGCCGCCCCTTTCGAGGGGCGGCGTTTTGTTGGGCGCCAGGCCCAGGGCATGCGGCTCAGTGGCGGAAGTGGCGCATGCCGGTGAAGACCATGGCGATGCCGGCTTCGTCGGCGGCGTGGATCACCTCCTGGTCGCGCATCGAGCCGCCGGGCTGGATCACCGCGGTGATTCCGGCGGCGGCGGCGGCATCGATGCCGTCGCGGAACGGGAAGAAGGCATCCGAGGCCATTACCGAGCCGGGCACCTCGAGGCCTTCGTCGGCGGCCTTGATGCCGGCGATCCGGGCCGAATAGACGCGGCTCATCTGGCCGGCGCCGACGCCGACGGTGCGGCCGTCCCTGGCATAGACGATGGCGTTGGACTTGACGTACTTGGCGACCTTCCAGGCGAACGCCAGATCGCGCAGTTCCTGCTCGCTGGGCGCGCGCTCGGTGACCACCTGGAGCTCGTCGCGACCGACCATGCCGAGATCGCGATCCTGGACCAGCAGGCCGCCGGTGACACGCTTGAAATCATGCGCGTGGACACGCTCGCCGGGCCAGCTGGCGCCGACGTCGAGCAGCCGCACGTTCTTCTTGTCGGCGACGACTGCCGCGGCCGCGTCGCTGACGCCGGGGGCGATGATCACTTCGACGAACTGACGGGCGACGATCGCGCGCGCGGTGTCGGCGTCCAGCGCCCGGTTGAAGGCGATGATGCCGCCGAAGGCGCTGGTCGGGTCGGTGGCGAAGGCTTTTTCATAGGCTTCGTGAAGCGTTGCGCCGGTGGCCACGCCGCACGGGTTGGCATGCTTGACGATCACGCAGGCGGCCTCGGTGAAGGCCTTGACGCATTCGAAGGCGGCATCGGTGTCGGCGACGTTGTTGTAGGACAGCGCCTTGCCCTGGCGCTGTACGGCGGTAGCGACGCTGGCCTCGCTGGCGTTGGCTTCGACGTAGAAGGCGGCCGCTTGATGGGGATTCTCGCCGTAGCGCATCGCCTGCTTCTTGTGAAACTGCAGATTGTAGGTGCGCGGAAAGCCGTCTTCGCCGCCCTCGACGCGGCTGCCCAGATAATCGGCGATCGCCGCGTCGTAGCCGGCGGTATGCTCGAAGGCCTTCACGGCGAGATCGAAGCGCAGCTCGCCACCGACCGCGCCGTCATTGGCCGCCATCTCGTCGAGCACTCGGCGATAATCCTCGGCACTGACGACGATGCTGGTGTGGGCATGGTTCTTGGCGCAGGCGCGGACCATGGTCGGGCCGCCGATATCGATGTTCTCGATCGCCTCCTCCAGCGTGCAGTCGGGGCGGGCGACGGTCCGGGCGAACGGGTAGAGATTGACCACTACCATGTCGATCGGGGCGATGTCGTGCTCGGCCATCACCGCGTCGTCCTGGCCCCGGCGGCCGAGAATGCCGCCGTGGATCTTGGGGTGCAGGGTCTTGACCCGGCCGTCCATGATCTCCGGGAAGCCGGTATGCTCGGAGACTTCGCTGACATTGATGCCATTGTCGCTGAGCAGGCGGTAGGTACCGCCGGTGGACAGCAGGGCGACGCCGCGCTCGGCGAGTTCGCGGGCGAAGTCGACGATGCCGGTCTTGTCCGAGACGCTGATCAATGCGCGGCGGACCGGCAGGGAACGGGGGTGGTGGGGCTGTTCGGCCATGAGAGTCACTCTTCGATGTCGGCCCCGCCGAGGGCGAGGGCCTGGGCTTTTAAACGCGACGGGGGAGCCGGCTGGCTCCCCCGTGAAAACGGCCGGTGCTCAGATCAGATCGTACTGCTTGAGCTTCTTGCGCAAGGTGCCGCGGTTGAGTCCCAGCATGTCGGCGGCGCGGGTCTGGTTGCCGCCGGCATAGTCGAGCACGGCGTTGAGCAGCGGCGCCTCGACTTCGGCCATGACCATGGCATACAGGTCGGTCACGGCTTCGCCTTCGAGGTGGCTGAAGTAGCGCCGCATGGCATCGTCGACCGCTTCGCGCAGGGTCTGGCCGCGGGGGGCGGGCGTGGCGGAAAGCGGCGATTCCTCGCCTACGAGCTGTTCGGGAGTGATGGCTTGCCTGCTGTTCATGCTGCACTGATCCCTTCGGTTGCCGGCGCCGTGGCCCGGCGAAACAGTTCATCCACGAAACAACGTTGCCCCTCGGCGCTGTCCAGGGCATTGAAACGTTGTCGCAGCGGTTTGGCGTCCTCGCGGGTGGCGAGATACCAGCCGATATGCTTGCGTGCGATCCTTGCGCCCATGTGCTCACCGTAGAAGCCATGCAGCGCATCGAGGTGCTCGCGCATGACCCTGCGCCGCTCGTCGAGAGAGACGGGTGGCAGGATTTCTCCGGTGCGCAGGAAATGGTCGATCTCGCGGAAGATCCAGGGATTGCCCTGGGCGCCGCGACCCACCATGACCGCATCCGCACCAGTATAGTCGAGAACCTCGGCGGCCTTGGCGGGAGTGTCGATGTCGCCATTGGCGAACACCGGGATGCCCACCGCAGCGTTGATCTCGGCAATGGTGTCGTACTCGGCGAAGCCGTTGTAACGCTGCTCGCGGGTGCGTCCGTGCACGGCCAGCGCACGGATACCGGCGGCTTCGGCGAGGCGCGCCACGCGCACGCCGTTGCGGCTTGATTCGCACCAGCCGGTGCGAATCTTCAGCGTCACCGGGACCTCGACGGCGGCGACCACCGCCTCGAGAATCGCCGCGACCAGCTTCTCGTCGCGCAGCAATGCCGAGCCGGCAGCCTTGTTGCAGACCTTCTTGGCCGGACAGCCCATGTTGATGTCGATGATCTGGGCGCCCTGTTCGGCGTTCAGGCGTGCCGCCTCGGCGAGCATCTCGGGATCGCCGCCGGCGATCTGCACGCTGCGCGGGCCGGGTTCGCCGTGATGATCCAGGCGCATCCGCGACTTGCGGGTATGCCACAGCCGCGGGTCCGAGGTGACCATCTCGGAGACCACCAGACCGGCGCCCAACTGCCGGCAGAGCTGGCGGAACGGCCGGTCGGTGACGCCGGCCATGGGCGCCAGGATCACCCGGTTGGGCAATTGGAATCGACCTATGGCGGGCGGCTCGCCGCGTGCGGTAGCGGGCATCGTGTTCGGGACTCGGCTCAAGCGGACCGCCTATGATACCCACCTGCCGGGGCAGACTGAAGGCTGGTCCGCCAACCTGTCGCGTATTGGCTCGCTCAGCCGCCGCTCGGGCGCTCGCCGGTCAGGCACACCCAGCCGTCGCGCTCGCGCGGCTGGTGCATGATCAAGTCCTGGTCGCGATAGGCATCGAGCACGTCGTCGGCCTGGTGGGCAAGGATGCCCGAGAGCACCAGCCGGCCGCCGGGTTCGACGTGACCGGCGATCGCCGGGGCCAGTTCGACCAACGGCCCGGCGAGAATGTTGGCGAGCACGATCTGAAAGCGCTCGTCGGGCAGCCGCTCGGGCAGGCACAGCATGAACGTCGTCTCGTCGATGGCGTTGTGTTCGGCATTGTCGCGGCTGGCGGTGAGCGCCTGCGGATCGATGTCGGTGCCGGTGGCCTTTGGCGCGCCGAGCTTGAGCGCGGCGATCGCCAGGATTCCCGAGCCGCAGCCGTAGTCGAGCACCCGGCAACCCTCGAGGGTGCCGGCGACGCTCTGCTCGTCGAGCCAGCCCAGGCACAGCGCGGTGGTCGGGTGGGTGCCGGTGCCGAAGGCCAACCCGGGGTCGAGGCGCAGATTGACCGCATCGGCGTCGGGGGCGTCGTGCCAGCTGGGCACGATCCACAGCCGTTCGCCCATCGGCAGCGGCTCGAAACCGTCCATCCATTCGCGTTCCCAGTCGCGATCGGCGAGCAGTTCGTACTCGATGCTCGGGCAGGGCTCGTCGCCCATGGCCAGCGACCAGCCGTGGTGGACGCGCTCGAGCATCGCGTCGATGCCTTCGAGGTCGTCGTAGAGCCCGGTCAGCACGGTTTCCTGCCACAGCGGCGTGCTGCCGCGTTCGGGTTCGAAGACCGGGTCGTCGTGGGCGTCCTGCAGGGTGATCGCCGAAGCGCCCTCGTCGAGCAGCAGCTCCTCGAGGAGCTCGGCCTGGTCGGGGGCGATGCGGGCCTTGAGTTGCAACCAGGGCATGGTGGCTGCTCCTAATCGGTGGGTCTGAAAACGCAGGCGGCGCGATCCGGAGCCGCGCCGCCTGTCAAGAAGCCGGCGCTTTAGCCGCCGAGTTTCTTTTCCAGATAATGGATATTGACGCCACCCTGCTGGAAGGCGCTGTCGCGAACCAGATCCTTCTGCAGATCGATATTGGTCTTGATGCCTTCGACCAGCAGCTCGTCGAGGGCATTGCGCATGCGCGTCAGGGCGTTGGTGCGGTCCGCGCCCCAGGTGATCAGCTTGCCGATCAGCGAGTCGTAGTGCGGCGGCACGCTGTAGCCGGTATACAGGTGCGAGTCCATGCGCACGCCGAGCCCGCCGGGGGCATGATAGAGCGTGACCTTGCCGGGCGAGGGCATGAAGGTGCGGGCGTCCTCGGCGTTGATGCGGCACTCGAAGGCGTGGCCCTTGACCTCGACGTCTTGCTGGCGGATCGACAGCGGCTGGCCGGAGGCGATCAGCAGCTGCTGCTTGACGATATCCACGCCGGTGACCATCTCGGTGACCGGATGCTCGACCTGCACGCGGGTGTTCATCTCGATGAAGAAGAACTGGCCCTTCTCGTAGAGAAACTCGAAGGTGCCGGCGCCGCGATAGCCGATCTCGAGACACGCATCGGTGCAGGCCTTGAGCACTTGGGCGCGGGCCTCGGGGTCGATGTGCGGGGCGGGGGCTTCCTCGAGCACCTTCTGGTGACGGCGCTGCAGCGAGCAATCGCGATCAAAGAGGTGAATGGCGTTGCCCTGGCCATCGGCGAGCACCTGAACCTCGACGTGGCGGGGCTCCTCGAGGAACTTCTCCATGTACACGGTGCCATCGCCGAAGGCGCTGTTGGCCTCGCTCTGGGTCACGCTGACCGCCGACAGCAGGTTGGCCTCGCTGTGCACCACGCGCATGCCGCGACCGCCGCCGCCGGCGGCGGCCTTGATGATCACCGGGTAGCCGATCCGCCGCGCGGTCGCCAGCACGGCATCGTCGTCGTCGGGCAGGGCGCCGTCGGAGCCGGGCACGGTGGGCACGCCGGCCTTCTTCATCGACTCGATGGCGCTGACCTTGTCGCCCATCAGGCGAATGGTCTCGGCGCGCGGGCCGATGAACACGAAGCCCGAACGCTCGACCTGCTCGGCGAAGTTGGCGTTTTCCGAGAGGAAGCCGTAGCCGGGGTGGATGGCGCTGGCGTCGGTGACCTCGGCGGCGCTGATCAGCGCCGGGATGTTCAGATAGGATTGCGCCGAGGAGGCCGGGCCGATGCACACCGCTTCGTCGGCCAGACGCACATGCATGAGCTCGCGGTCGGCCTTGGAATGAACCGCCACGGTGCGGATGCCCAGTTCCTTGCAGGCGCGCAGGATGCGTAGAGCGATCTCGCCGCGGTTGGCGATGAGTACCTTGTCCAACATGATGGGGTCCGCCAGAGTTGTCGAGTGGATCAGGAGATGAGCAGCATCGGCTGGTCGAATTCGACCGGTTCGCCGTCCTCGACCAGGATTGCCTCGATGACGCCATCCTTGTCGGCTTCGATCTGGTTCATCATCTTCATCGCCTCGACGATGCAGATCGTCTCGCCCTGCTTGACGCTCTGGCCGATTTCGACGAACGCCTTGGCGCCCGGTGCCGGCGAGCGGTAGAAGGTGCCGACCATCGGCGAGGTCACCGCATGCCCGGCCGGCTGCGCCGGTGTCGGAGCTTCCATGGACGCGCTGGGTGCCGCTTCGCCGCCGGTGGCCGGATAGTTCGGCTGGCTCGGCGCCGGGCCCCAGTGGGGTTGATACATGGTCGGCTGGCTGGGCGTGCCGTTGGGGTGACGGCTGATGCGCACCGATTCCTCGCCTTCCTGGATCTCGATCTCGCTGATATTGGATTCTTCCAGCAGTTCGATCAGTTTCTTGACCTTGCGAATATCCATGTCGGTGTCTCTATTGCGGTGAGTGAGGCTGGTGACGCTGGCCCGCCTGGGCGAGACGCACCAGCGCCGCTTCCGACGCCGGGCCATGACCCTTGGCGCCAAGTCCATCGATCATGCTCACCGCCGCGTCGGATAAAAAGAAGGGCTGACGGAGGGGCTCGCGGACATGAACCGTGGACAAAATGCAGTTCGGCAAAAGGGTCGTTAATGATGCTGTTAACTTGTCCCGAATTCGTTCAGATCACGTCAGTTGATGACAAGATCGCGCTTGTGAACGTCGTTTATGCCGATGTCGGCGAAGTTTGCCGAAAAACCCCGGCATTGTCCAGCCGGCCGTGAACAGCGTTTCCTTGGCCCGGAAGGGTGCAAGAAGGCGCGTTCAGCCGCGTCCATCACGACTGGAGCGCAGCCTTGAACGCTTGCACGTGCCGGCAACAACGGGCGAGGCATTGGCAGGGAGTCCTTGAGCTCAGCGCCAGCATGCGATCATGGCGCAGTCGGCGAGTTCTACCCGATCGATGGCAGCACCGTGCTGGCCGGCGTGCATCAACGAAAGCGCTGCGTTGGTCGGGCGGGTACGCCGCCAGCGCCATGATAGGATACCCTGCGAGTAAACGCCTTCTTCTCAACCGTCACGCCCAAGGACGTCGTGCCCATGGCCCTGTTTGGCAACCGCAAACGCCGCACCGAGGTGCTCGAGCGCCCCGAATACGGCTGGATCTGGAAACCCTTGCTGGTCCTGCTGGCGATCTATCTGCTGGTCAGTCTGGTACTGGGCATCTGGTGGAGCCAGCGCCCCGAGCCCTTCGATGTCGACCAGGCCACCACGCAGTGGCTGGGGGCGCCGGCAGATGCCGAACTGCCGCGTGGCGCGCGGTTGACGGCGAGCATGCTGACGTCCCTGGACACGTTGCTGGAAAAGCCGGGCGGCTGGCTGCGCAACGACATGCTGCTGCCCGGGGTCTGGTTGGACAACATGCCCAGTTGGGAATATGGCGTGCTCACCCAGCTGCGCATCCTCGCCAAGGCTCTGCCGGCGATGAGTCCCGCGGGCGCGGACGCCCTGGAGAGTGCCAGCAAGGCGTTGCAATCGGATAGTGAGGACTGGCTGTATCCGGCGGCCGAAAAGCGCTACAGCCAGGCCCAGGGTGCGCTTGCCAGCTACTTGAACGGTATGCTTCGCGGTGGCAATGGCTTTGCCGCCACTGGCGAGGGCCTGGCCGGTTGGCTGGATGCCGTCAGTCGGCGCTTCTCGGGGCTGACCCAGCAATTGCTGGCGAGCGTCGACGACCCCGAGGCGTTGCGCGAACTGGGTGTCGACGACGCCGCATTGCCCGAGGCCACGCCCTGGTTTCGTATCGACAACGTGTTCTTCGAAGCCCGTGGCGATGCCTGGGGCCTGTTGCAGTTGCTCAAGGCGGCCCGGCTCGATTACGCCGAGGTGCTCGGCAAGGCCAGCGCCAACACCACGCTGGAGCGGCTGATCGCCGAACTTGAACTGGCTCAGCGGCGGGTCTGGAGCCCGGTGATTCTCAACGGCTCCGGCTTCGGCATCTTCGCCAACCATTCGCTGGTACTTGCCAATTATACCCAGGCCGTCGCCGAACTGACGGGACAGCTCGCGGGCAGCGTGCAGGGGGTCGAGGTGACGGCGCCGAAAAGCGACTCGCAGCCGGCAGCGCCCACTGCATCATCGAATAGCGAAGCGGGCCGAGCCTCTCAAGGCGGTTCCGAAGCCGGTGGCAAGCCGAGTGAAGGTGGCCAGAATGATACTGGTGGCGATAGCAGCGACGCGGCCCCGGCCCGGGTGCAGCAATGAGCGCGAGTCTCGCCCAACCGAAAAGCGCCGCTCCGAGAGCGGCGCTTTGATTACTGCCGGAGCGACGGGTTGGCCGGTAGCGCTTACTGCTTGGCGTAGGCGGCGACCGATTTCTCGATGGCCTTGCGCGCGGCTTCGGCGTTGTCCCAGGACTCGACCTTGACCCACTTGCCCTTCTCGAGATCCTTGTAGTTCTCGAAGAAGTGGGCGATCTGCTGGCGCAGCAGCTCGGGCAGGTCGGTGACTTCATGCACGTCGTCGTACAGCGACGACAGCTTGTGATGCGGCACGCAGATCAGCTTGGCATCCTCGCCAGCTTCGTCGGTCATGTTGAGCACGCCCACCGGACGCGCGCGGATCACGCTGCCCGGCTGTAGCGGATGCGGGGTGACGACCAGCGCGTCGAGCGGGTCGCCGTCGTCGGCCAGGGTGTTGGGAATGAAGCCATAGTTGGCCGGATAGAACATCGGCGTGGCCATGAAGCGGTCGACGACCAGGGCGTCCATTTCCTTGTCGATCTCGTACTTGATCGGGGCGTGATTGGCCGGGATCTCGATCGCCACATAGACGTCGTTGGGCAGGTCCTTTCCAGCGGGAATCTGATTGAAGCTCATCGTCGAATCCTTGCGTTTTGCGGCTTGAAGGCGAAATGGGGCGGATTATACGAACTGCCCCGGGGGATTACCAATCCGTCGCCGGGACGAGGCGAAGGTGACTCCCTCACAGTGTATGATGGGCGCGCCGCGGCCACCTGCAAGGAGAACGACACTTGGCGGAACAAGCACTGTCCCTGAGTTACGGCCAGGCCTTCGTCGCCCCGGAGCGGCGGCGCCATCGTAGCTCCATGTCGGTATTGGTCACCGAGGGCGAGATGCTGCAGAGCAAGGGCGTCAGCGCGTTGATCAGCGACTCCATCTGGCGCAACGCCATCGCCAAGCAGGCCGGCGATCTCAGCGTGCGCGGCTTTCTCGCCGACTACTATTCCACGCCGGCGCATTGGGACGTCAAGACCTCGGCGACGCGCGTACTGCGGGCCCTGAATAGTTGGAGCTACAGTCAGAGCAGCTACATCGAGGGGGGCAGCTACGTCAGCTCGATGTCGCTGATGGTCCTGCGTGGCCGCGACGCGCATCTCTTCCACATGGGCGATACGCTGGTGTTTCGTCTGCGCGGCGCCGAATTCGAGCAGCTCACCCGCGACCACGTCACCGACCTGGGCGGCTATCGTTACCCCTCACGGGCCTTGGGGCTCGACGGCAATCTGGACATCGATTACGCGCAGCTGCCACTCAAGCAGGGCGATCTGTTCCTGTTCACCACCCGGGCGGTGCGTGGCACCTTGATGCCGTCGGATTTCGTGCAGTTGATTCGCGCCGATGTCAGCAATCTCGACGCCGCCTGCGAGCGCCTGGCCGAAGCCGCCCAGGCGCGGGCCGGTGAACGTGGCTACGGCGCCGAGCAATTCTGTTTTCAGTTGGTGCGCATCGATCGCTTGCCCGAGCTCGACTCGGCCACGGTCGACGTGCATCTCGGCAGTCTACCGGTACCCTCGGAACTGGCGGTCGGCGAGCGTCTCGACGGGCTGGAGGTGCTGGACGTGCTGTCGCGTAATGCCCAGTCGCGGGTCTACCGGGTGCGCGACGAGCGCAGCCGTAGCGAGATGCTGCTGCGGGCGCCGAGTCCCGAACTTTCCAGCCGCAATGCCTATCTCGAGCATTTCCTGCTGCAGCAATGGGTCGCCGAGCGGGTCAGTTCGCCGTTCGTCGCCAAGCTGGTCGAACTGCCGCGACCGCGCCGACACCTCTATTACCTGATGGTGGATGTGCGCGGCGAGTCGCTCAGCGACTGGCTGCGGCGTCATCCCCAGGCCAGCCTGGCCCAGCGGCTGGATATCGCCCGCCAACTGGCCAAGGCGGTGCAGGCCCTGCACAGGCGCGACGTGCTGCACCAGCAGATCCATCCCGACACCGTCCTCATCGATCCGCATGGCCAGGTGGTGTTGAGCGATTTCAGCGCCTGTTTCCGGCGCGACGGCGAGAGCGGCAAGGCGCGCGAACTGGCTCGCGAAGTGGGTCTCGGCGTGCACAGCGCGCCGGAATACGCACTGGGCGACGAGGTCGGCCGGCGCAGCGACCAATACGCGCTGGCATCGACCGTCTACTGGCTGTTGACCGGTGACGTGCCCTACGACCGGTCGCCGGGCGAGTTGCGTAGCCATACCGGACTCGAGCAGATGACGTACCGCAGCGCGCGCAGCCGCAACCCGGCGGTGTCGGCGGCGCTCGACGACGCTCTGCGCCGCGCCCTGGACCCGCAGCGTGCGTTGCGCTTTCGGCGGCTGTCCGAATTCCTGGTGGCGCTGCGCGATCCGCGCCAGCGCGGCGGCGATGAGCGCGTGGCGACCGGTACACCGGCCGGCCTCTGGCAGGGGATTGCTGGACTGCTGTTGCTGCTGCTGGTGCTCTCCTGGCTGCTGAAATAATTTCCGCTACGGGCTACGGGCTACGGGCTACGGGCTACGGGCTACGGGCTACGACAAGCGCTGGTGAGTTTTTGGGTTCGCGGCTCGAAGCCCGAGGCTCGTAAGCTACGGGCTACGACAAGCCTTACAGCGTGAACTCGGGCAGCTTGCGCGCGACCTTGGCCAGCTTAAGCTTGGCCACCATGGGCAGGCCGTTCTCGAACGGTGGGAAATCTTCACCCTGGATCAGCGGCGAGAGGTAGCGCCGGCAGGAGGCGGTAATGCCGAAGCCATCCTCGCGAATGAAGTCGCGCGGCATGTACTTCTCCTTGTTGGCGACCTCGGCCAGCGGCGCGGCCTCGATGCGCCACTCGTAGGGCGAGTCGCTGATCCGCTTGATGGCCGGCATCATCGCGTTGTTGCCGGCCAGCGCCAGTTCCACGGCCTTCTTGCCGACCGCGTAGGCCTGCTCGACGTCGGTCTTCGAGGCCAGGTGGCGCGCGGCGCGCTGCAGGTAGTCGGCGACCGCCCAGTGATACTTGTAGCCCAGGTCCTGCTTGACCATGCCGGCCAGCGTCGGCGCCACGCCACCCAGCTGGCGGTGGCCGAAGGCGTCGGTGTTGCCGGCGTCGGCCAGGAAGGTGCCGTCGGCATAGCGCGCCCCCTCGGAAACCACGATCACGCAGTAGCCGTAGTCCTTCACCGCCTGTTCGACGCGGGCCATCACCTTGGTGCGTTCGAAGGGAATCTCGGGGAAGATAACCAGGTGCGGCGGCTGGCCTTCGCCGTTGCCGGCCAGCGCGCCGGCGGCGGCGATCCAGCCGGCATGGCGGCCCATCACCTCGAGCACGAAGACCTTGGTCGAGGTGGCGCACATAGAGGCGATGTCGAGCGCCGCCTCGCGGGTCGAGGTGGCGATGTACTTGGCGACGCTGCCGAAGCCCGGCGAGTTGTCGGTGATCGGCAGATCGTTGTCGACCGTCTTGGGCACATGGATCGCGGTCAGCGGGTAGCCCATCTTCTCGGAGAGCTGCGAGACCTTGAGGCAGGTGTCGGCGCTGTCGCCGCCGCCGTTGTAGAAGAAGTAACGGATATCGTGAGCCTTGAACACCTCGATCAGACGCTCGTACTGGGTGCGGTGGCTCTCGATGTCCTTGAGCTTGTAGCGACACGAGCCGAACGCGCCGCCCGGCGTGTGGCGCAAGGCAGCGATCGCTTCGTCGCTTTCCTGGGAAACGTCGATCAAATCCTCGGTCAGGGCGCCGATGATGCCGTTGTGTCCGGCGTAGACCTTGCCGATCCGGTCGCTGTGGCGACGGCACGTCTCGATCACGCCGCAGGCGCTGGCATTGATCACGGCGGTTACCCCGCCTGACTGGGCGTAGAAGGCGTTGTGCTGGGCCATAGGGGCTTCCTTTGCTCCTGCTTTTATAGGGATTACGCGCGGTGGGATGGCTGTGCATCATAGCCGAAAGCGCCCGCTGCTGCACGGCAGCCCTGGGGCGCGGCTGCAGGGCTGGCAGATAGCGGTTACGCTCGGGCTGACCCGTCGACAAGCCCGCGTGGAGGCGCTGTAAATACCTCCATGTACGCTACCGACGCCATCCATGGCGTCGGACCTCCACTTCGGTTTGTCCCCGGCGCCCTCATTAGTTCAACGGCGATAGCCCTGGGGCGCGGCTGGCGGCATATGGCAGCGGCTGTGGCGTCATGCTAGGCTCACGCGCCGGTGAGCGGTTCGCTGAAACGAGCCGCCGCCAGCCATACTTCAGGGCTGGAGACCCCGTCATGCACGTGCACATCCTCGGAATCTGCGGCACCTTCATGGGCAGTCTGGCGCTGCTCGCGCGCGAGTTGGGCTACACCGTCAGCGGCTCCGATGCCCACGTCTATCCGCCGATGAGCACCCAGCTCGAAGCCGCCGATATCGCGCTGATGGACGGCTACGCCGCGGCCAACCTCGAGCCGCGACCCGATCAGGTGATCGTCGGCAACGCCCTGTCCCGCGGCAACCCCGAAATCGAGGCGCTGCTCAACGCGCGGCTGAGCTACGTCTCGGGGCCGCAGTGGCTGGCCGAGCACGTATTGCCCGGACGACGGGTGCTGGCGGTGGCCGGTACCCACGGCAAGACCACCACCGCCAGCTTGCTGGCCTGGCTGCTGGAGAGCGCGGGGCTCGCGCCGGGGTTTCTGATCGGCGGGGTGCCGCGCAACTTCGGCGTCTCGGCGCGCCTCGGCGGAGACGACGCGCCGTTCGTGATCGAGGCCGACGAATACGACACGGCGTTTTTCGACAAGCGCTCCAAGTTTGTGCATTACCGCCCGGATGTCGCGGTGCTCAACAACCTGGAGTTCGATCACGCGGATATCTTCGCCGATCTGGCAGCCATCGAGCGCCAGTTCCATCATCTGGTGCGTACCGTTCCTGGCGATGGCCGGCTGCTGGTCGCCGATGGCGAACCGGCGCTCGAACGGGTCGTGAAGATGGGCTGCTGGACGCCCCTGGAGCGCTTCGGCGATGCCGAAGAGAGCGCCTGGCGGCTGGAGCTGGAGCGTGACGACGCCAGCCGTTTTCGGGTCATTCACGACGGCGAGGATGCGGTGGTCGACTGGTCGCTGAGCGGCGTGCACAACGCCCGCAATGCGCTCGCCGCGCTGGCCGCGGCGGCGACCTGTGGCGTGGACCTGGCACGCGGCTGCGCCACGCTGGCACGCTTTGAGTCACCGCGACGACGCCAGGAGGTGCGCGGCGAGATCGCCGGCATCCAGGTCATCGACGATTTCGCCCACCATCCTACGGCGATTTCCGCCACGCTCCAGGGATTGCGTGCCGCCACTCCGCTGGGACGCCTGCTGGCGGTGATCGAGCCGCGCTCGAACACCATGCGCCTGGGCACGCTGCGCTCGCGGCTGGCCGAGAGCGTCGCCGAGGCCGACCGGGTCTGGTGGTACCAGCCGCCCGAGCTCGACTGGTCGCTGGACGAGCTGCTCGAAACCAGTCCGGTGCCGGCGCAGCGGGTCGACGGCATCGCTGCGCTGGTCGCTGCGCTGGTCGACGAGGCGCAGCCTGGAGATCGCATCGTGGTGATGTCCAACGGCGGCTTCGGCGGCATCCACGAAAAACTGCTGGCGGCCCTGGAGGCGCGGCATGGCTGAGGCGACGTTCAAGCCACCGGTGACCGTCGCGCTGACCGGAGCCTCCGGCGCGCAATACGGGCTGCGCCTGATCGAATGCCTGGTGGCGGCCGAGCACGAAGTCTGGGTGATGATCTCCAAGGCGGCGCACATGGTGATCGTCACCGAGACCGACGTGCGCCTGCCGGCTCAGCCGGCCAGGCTCGGCGAGGCGCTGACCGCCCGCAGCGGCGCCGCCGACGGGCAGATCCGCTGTTTCGGCCGCGAGGACTGGATGGCGCCGGTGGCCTCGGGCTCCGGGGCGTCGACGGCCATGGTGATCTGCCCGTGTTCGACGGGCACGCTGTCGGCGGTCGCCACCGGCGCCAGCAACAACCTGATCGAGCGCGCCGCCGATGTCGCGCTCAAGGAGCGCCGCCGGTTGATCCTGGTGCCGCGCGAGGCGCCATTGTCGGCGATCCATCTCGAGCACATGCTGGCGCTGACCCGGCAGGGTGCGGTGATCCTGCCCGCGGCGCCGGGCTTCTACCATCGTCCGACCCGCGTCGAGGCGCTGATCGACTTCATCGTCGCGCGGATCCTCAATCAATTGGGTATCGAGCATCGTTTGATACCGCGCTGGGGAGAACCGCAGTGATCGTCAATCTGTCGCTGCTGTCGGTATTCATCCCCACCTTCTTCATGGTCTCGTTGACTCCGGGCCTGTGCATGACGCTGTCGATGGTGCTGGGGATGACCCTCGGCGTTCGCCGCGCGCTGTGGATGATGATCGGTGAACTGGTCGGGGTCGGCCTGGTCGCCGTGGCGGCGGGGGCCGGCGTGGCGACGCTGATGTTGCGGCAACCGCTGGCATTCGCTGCCTTCAAGTGGCTGGGCGGCGCCTACCTGGTGTATCTGGGGGTAATGATGTGGCGCTCGCGGGGACGCATGGCGATTCCCAGCGAGCCCGCCGCGGTACGCGATGTCTCGCGCTGGCAACTGATTTCCCAGGGGTTTGTCACCGCAGTCGCCAATCCCAAGGGCTGGGCGTTCTTCATTGCCCTGCTGCCGCCGTTTCTCGATACCGACCTGCCACTGGCCCCGCAGCTGGCGGTACTGGTCGGGATGATCCTGACCCTCGAGCTGTGCAGCTTGCTGCTCTACGCCACTGGCGGGCGCACCGCCAGCCATCTGCTCGCCAAGAGCGGCAACGTCCGGCTGCTCAATCGCCTCGCCGGCACGCTGATGGTGGGTGTCGGGGTCTGGCTGGCGCTGGGTTAGGAGCCGGTCGGACGTGATGCCGATCAGGCGTTTGGCAGCCACAGGATGCGACCGACTAGCAGCGCAAGCGAGGCCAGCGACAGGATTTTCCAGGGGGCCGGTGGTGGCATGTGCCGCGCAAAGCTGTGATAACTGAGGCGTACCAGCGCACAGGCCAGCAGGCCGAGCAGGGCGCCGCCAATCAGGTCGCTGAGCCAGTGCACGCCAATCACCAGCCGCGACAGCGCCATGGGAACGCTGATCAGAATCGCCAGCCAGTAGGCCGGTGCCCGATGTCGCGGGGGCAGTCGGTCGGCGACGAACGCCGCGGTCAGTCCATAGAGCACCACAGCGGTCGAGACATGCGCGCTGGGGTAGGAAAACGAGCCGATCAGGTAATCGGGCGTATCGGGCCGCACGCGTCCGGCCAACTGCTTGAACAGCGTATTGGCCAGCGCGATGCCGCCCAGCGCACCGGCCATATGCAGCAGTACGGCATAGGCCCGGCGGTGCGCCAGCCATACCGCCCAGGGGGCCGTCAGGGCGAGCACGCCGAACGTGTCGCCGGCCTTGGCCATCCATTCGGCGACAGCTACCAGGGGGGCGAGTGATAGATCCCCCAGCAGGGCCTGCAGTTGCCGATCCATGGGCAGCGGGCCGCTTTGCTCCAATACCCACAGCGTCCAGCCGGACAGCGCCGCCAGGCTGATCAGCGCCAGCGCCAGCGAGGCCAGCGGCAGTTCCGCTTCGGGGCGTGTGGTGCGTAGCCAAAGCCACAGGCGGCGCAGTCGTGGATGACGGCGCGCCAGCCCGGCGAGCAACCGATAGCCACGTCCCTGGCGGGTAAGCTGGCTGCGCAGCAACGAGAAGACGATCGCCAGCGCGACGACGAGTATCGCCAGCAGCACCAGCCAGCGTCGGCTGCTGCTGGGCATGTCGAGCAATTGCTGCCAGGTGCTGCCCAGCAGGTAGCCTGGCAGTACATAGATCGGTGCCCAGAGCAGTGCCGAACCGATGTTGGACCACAGGAACGTGGTCGGTCGCATGTGCAGCATTCCGGCGATTAGCGGGATGATCGGGCGCACCGGACCGACGAAACGGCCGATCAATACCGACAGCACGCCATAGCGATGGAAGAAGCGCGCGCCGCGGGCCAGCCATTCGGGGTGGTTACGAAACGGTCGCAACTGTGGAATGCGCTGGCGCTGGTAATAGCCGAACGCAAAGCTGAGCCCATCGCCGATCACCGCGCCGACGAAGGCCGCGGCGAGCAGGGCGAAGATCGCCAGATCGTAGTGACCGGCCAGCGAGGCCGCGGCGGTGATCAAGATCACGCCGGGCACCAGCAGACCGACGACGGCCAGCGACTCGATCAGCGAGATGCCGGCGACGATCAGAAAAAGCCAGTTGGGTGAGGGCATGAAGCCACTTATCCATTCGGTCATGCTCAAAGGGCGGGCTCCATCAGTTTGAGGCCCGCGCTCAGCAGGCGCTGTTCGAAATGCTGGCGAGTTTCACCGGCGTGTAGGCGGCAAACTTGAATCCGCGACTGCAGGGTGCCGGTCTCGGCGATGACTTCACGATTCAGCGCATGCAGCAGGCGCTCGCGGACGATCAGTGCGCCGGCTTCCCCGGTGTCCGGCAGCAGCAGCCAGAACAACGAGCCCTGCTGACGACCCAGCAGATCGTGCTGGCGCGAGTTGGCCTGGATTGTCTGGCAGATGCGATCGAGCAGGGCGTGCAGCAGCGGGCGGCCGAACTGCTCGTCGGCCATTTCCAGTTGGGGGAGGTGAATGACCAGGGCGGCAAGCGGACGCCTGAGTGCCTTGGCCCGCTCGACCTCGGCGGCCATCCGGCGTTCGAGGGTTTCGCGCGACAGCGCGCAGCAATCGCGATCTCGGCGTACCGATCGATCGCACTGCTGGGCATGACGATGGCCCAGCCAGCCGGGCAACGAGGCCATGCCCAGCAGCGTCAGGTAGGCCAATGCCGCCGGCCCCAGCGTCAGGTCGGGGGCGGCGATGGCAAGCCACACCGGAGTCAGGAACAGGCTCAGCAGCAGCCCCGGGGCGAGCGGCAGCAGCAACAGCGTCAGTACCGGCGGCAGGCCCAGCCAGAATAGCGATAGCGTGGCTTGCTGGTGGGCCAGGTCGATGGCGACGATCAGGTAGCAACTGATCAGCACCAGATAGATGGGCAGGCGGCGGAACTCGGCATTGACCCAGCGTACGAACAGCGCCCCGCCGAGCATCAGGGTCAGTATCGCCGGCAGCAGGATATCGCTGTAGTGGCCCATCATGTACTGCCACAGCGCATAGCTGCCCATCAGCACCACGCCACTGACGTAGACCAGGCGGAACAACCAATCGGCCAGGCGCGAGCGGTCGTCGTAAGCCATTCAGGCTGACTCCTCGAGCACGATCAACGGACGCGACTGGTGGGCCAGGGCGCGTAGCTGTCCGGCCAGCTCGAGCCCCGGCGCCAGCGTGACGAAGCGAGCCTGGCTGATGCCCGGCAGTGCCGCTTTCAAGGCGTCGCGGCGCTGGCCGCCCTCCGTGGCGTCGCGGCTGATCAGCAGCGCGGCGAGGACGTGTCGGTCGAGCTGATAGCCGCTTTCGTAGCTGCGGGTATGGTCGACCAGCAGGCGCGCCAGTGTCGATGTGCGGCTCTTCTGGCGCACCAGCACCAGCATGCCATGGGTCTTCTCGCGCTGGCAGCGAGCGGTCTCCTCGGGCAGGTCCTGCTCGAGCTGATGGCGTGACCAGAACATGGCGTCCGGGATGCGCTCCGCATAGCGATGCTGAGTGCGCCAGCTGGCCTGCAGACTCAGGCTGCGGGCAATCGCCAGCAACCCCAGGGTGGCCAGCAGCAGCCCGGCGAGCACTCCCTGTTCGATGGGAAACGCGGTGCGGCTGTCGAAGTAGCTAAGTGTCGCGAGTGCGGCGTTGAGCGCCAGCAACCATGGGGGCTGCGGCAAGGCCAGCACGGCCACCCAGGCCCATAGCCACAGCAGGAAATATTGAGGGTCGAGCGCCAGCACCAGCGTCAGCACCAGCGCCAGCAAGGCCGGTAGCCAGGCGTTGGCGAGATGGATGCCGCCCGGCCGGGCATGGGTGACTATCACCAGCAACAAGGCACCGACGACCAGTACCGGCGCGGCCGACTCGCCCCGCCAGACCAGCGCCAACGCGAGGATCGACAGGGCGGTCAGCCAGACGATCAGCCGATAGGGGCCTTCTTTGAACTTGCGCTCCATGGTGGCTTACTATTGTGCTCCTTTCCGAGTAGCGGACACTGTACGATACCCGCCCCCCGGCGGCGACTCGTATCTGACTTTTTCGCCAACCCTGCGCCCGACGCACCGGCCCTGGTGGCGTGCGGCAGGCCGATGGAGACTTTTCGGACATGTCACCACAGTTCGCGACGACCGATGTCGCCTCCTACATGCAACAGCTGGGTCGCGAGGCGCGCCGTACCAGCAGTCAATTGCGGCGTGCCACCAGCGCGGCCAAGAATGCCGCGCTGGCGGCCATGGCGGCGCGCCTCGCGGCCTCCCGCGAGGCGCTGCTGACCGCCAACGAAAGCGATCTGGAGCGCGCACGGGCGTCGGGGCTGGACGCGGCGCTGCTCGATCGGCTGGCGCTCAGCGAGGCGCGCATCGAGGCGATGATCGAAGGCCTGCACCAGGTCGCCGCGCTGCCCGACCCGGTGGGTGCGATCGACGATCTGCGAACCCGGCCGAGCGGCATCCAGGTCGGCCAGATGCGCGTGCCGCTGGGGGTGATCGGGATCATCTACGAGTCGCGTCCCAACGTCACGCTCGAGGCGGCCAGCCTGTGTCTCAAGTCGGGCAATGCCTGCATCCTGCGCGGCGGCTCCGAGGCCCGCGAGAGCAACGCGGCGATCGCCGAATGCATCGTCGCCGGGCTCGCCGATGCCGGGTTGCCGGAAAGCGCGGTGCAGGTGGTGGCGATGACAGATCGCGCCGCGGTGGGGGAGTTGATCGCCATGCCCGAGTATGTCGACGTGATTATTCCGCGCGGCGGCAAGTCGTTGATCGAGCGGGTGGCGCGCGATGCGAAGGTGCCGGTGATCAAGCATCTCGACGGGGTGTGTCATGTGTACATCGATGCCAGCGCCGATCGCGACAAGGCGCTGGCGATCGCCGTCAATGCCAAGACGCAACGCTACGGCACCTGCAATACCTTGGAAACGCTGCTGATCGATGCGCCGGTGGCCGGCGAGCTGCTGCCCGAGCTGGCCGCGGCATACGCCGAACACCGCGTCGAGCTGCGCGGCTGTGAGCGTACCCGTGAGTTGCTGCCGGGAATCAAGGCCGCCGAAGAGGCCGACTGGTCGGCGGAATACCTGGCCCCGGTGCTGGCGATCCGTGTGGTCGATGGCATCGATGCCGCCATCGCGCACATCGAGCGCTACGGTTCGCACCACACCGATGCCATCGTCAGCGAATCCTATACGCTGAGCCGGCGGTTCCTTGCCGAGGTCGATTCCAGCTCGGTGATGGTCAACGCCTCGACGCGCTTCGCCGATGGTTTCGAATACGGCCTGGGTGCCGAGATCGGCATCTCCACCAACAAGCTGCACGCCCGGGGGCCGGTGGGCCTCGAAGGTCTCACGACCCGCAAGTACATCGTGCTGGGCGATGGCCAGATCCGTGAGTGACCGCATTTCGGGCGACGCCGCGCCGCGCATCGCCATGTTCGGCGGTACGTTCGACCCAGTGCATCTGGGGCATCTGCGCAGTGCCGTCGAACTGCGCGAGTGCCTGGCGCTGGATCGGGTCCATATGCTGCCCGCCCATGTACCGCCGCACCGGGAAGCGCCGGGAGTTTCGGCCGCCGAGCGCCTGGCGATGCTCGAGGCCGGCATCGGCGATACCCCGGGGCTGGTCGCCGACGCCCGGGAGCTGGATCGCGACGGCCCTTCCTACAGCGGCGAGACCCTGGCTTCGCTGCGTCGCGACTACGGCGAGCAGGCGCGCCTGGTGATGAGCGTGGGGATGGATGCCTTCCTCAGGCTGCATGAATGGCGCGAGCCGCAGCGCTTGTTCGAGCTGGCGCACGTGGTGGTGATCGAGCGTCCCGGTCATCGGGGCCCGCTGCCCGCTGCCCTGGCGCGGCTCGTCGCCGGTCGCGAAGCGGCGGATGCCGAGGCGCTGTTGCGTCGGCCGGCGGGCGGCGTGTTGCACGTGAGGCTGCCCAGCCGCATGGCGATCTCCGCCACCGGGTTGCGCACACGCCTGGCCGCGGGCCGCAGCGTACGCTATCTGTTGCCGGAAGCGGTGGAAGACTATGTTCGCTCACGCAATCTTTATCGGTCGTTGGAACCGTCGGGGTAGAATGGCGGTCTGACTAGACTGTTTCTTTAGAGGAGCTATGCAGATCGACGCACTCAAGACATTGGCAGTGGATGCCCTCGAGGAACTCAAGGGCCAGGATATTGCCGAACTCGACGTCGCGGCGCTGACCAGCGTCACCGATGTCATGCTGGTCGCCAGCGGTACCTCGTCACGCCACGTGGCGGCGCTGGCCAACAATGTGGTCGAGCGGGCCAAGGATGCCGGGGTACGGCCGCTCGGTGTCGAAGGGCAGAACGGCGCCGAATGGGTGCTGATCGACCTGGGCGATGTGGTGGTCCATGTCATGCAGCCCGAGACGCGGCGCCTGTACGATCTCGAACGACTGTGGGCCGATCTGCCCGCTGACAGCGAGGAGGAGGTGCGCGGAGGCCGGGCGTGAAGTTGAAGCTGCTGGCCGTCGGCACCAGGATGCCCGACTGGGTCGAGCGGGGCGTTGCGGAATATCGCCAGCGAATGCCGCGTGACTTCGCCCTCGAAGTGATCGAGATCGCTCCCGGTGCGCGTGGCAAGAATGCCGATGTGGCGCGTGCCGTGGCGCTCGAGGGACAGCGCATGCGCCAACGCCTGAACGGCGAACTGTGCGTGGCGCTGGAAGTCACCGGCCAGGCGTGGTCGACCGAGCGGCTTGCCGGCGAGGCCGATCGCTGGCGCCATTCGGGGCGTGATGTGGCGCTGCTGGTGGGCGGTCCCGAAGGGCTCGAGCCGGCACTTTCGGCGTCCGCCGATCAGCGCTGGTCGCTGTCGCCACTGACCCTGCCGCACCCGATGGTGCGGCTGATCATCGCCGAACAGCTCTATCGCGCCTGGACGCTGCTGGTTGGCCACCCCTATCACCGTTGACTGAAGGACGCAATGCAGCATCCACGCCACGAGCCTGCTTCGCCGCCTCGAAACGTCACCCTCGCCTTGTGGCCTTCGCATGCGTAAACGCCGTTCCGCGCTGAAGAATCCCGAACAGGAAGTGCGCATCTTCCGCAACCGCTCGTTGCTGGCGGTGGCGGTGGTCATCCTGCTGTCGGGCGGCCTGATGGCACGCCTGGTCTACCTGCAGATATTCCAGCAAGAAGCCTTTGCCACGCGCTCGGAGAACAACCGCGTGCGCGTCGAGCCGTTACCGCCGACCCGCGGCTTGATCTACGACCGCAATGGCCTATTGCTGGCTGAAAACCGGCCGACCTATAACCTGACCATCGTTCCCGAGCGGGTCGACGATCTGGGCGCGACGCTTGACCTGCTGGTCGGTATTCTCGAGCTTCCCGAGCAGCAGGAAGCGGTCTTTCGCAAGCGGGCCTATCAGCGTCAACGCCCGTATCAGCCGGCGTTGCTGATGAGTGAGCTCGACGAGCGCCAGATTGCACGGCTGGCGGTCAATCGCTATCGCTTGCCCGGGGTCGAGATCGAGGGCCAGTTGCTGCGCTACTATCCCAACCCGGTGCTGATGTCGCACGTGCTCGGCTATGTCGGCCGGATCAACGCCGAGGAACTCGCCGAGCTGGACAGCGGCGACTACGCCGGCACGCACTTCATCGGCAAGACCGGCATCGAAAAGCAGTACGAAGAACAGCTGCAAGGCGACGCCGGGCTGCGCCGGGTAGAGACCAACGCCCGGGGGCGGGTGCTGCGTGAGCTCGGTCGCACCGATCCCGAACCCGGCAAGAACATCACCCTGAGCATCGACGCGCGACTGCAGAAGTTGGCCTACGATCTCCTTGCTGACCGGCGTGGCTCGATCGTCGCCATCGATCCGCCGAGCGGCGAGATTCTCGCCATGGCCTCGTCGCCGGGCTTCAATTCCAACCTGTTCGTCACCGGCATCAGCTATGAAGATTACCGTGCGCTGCGCGAGGACATCGATCTGCCGCTCTACAATCGCTCGGTTCGCGGGCAGTACCCGCCAGCGTCCACGGTCAAGCCCTACCTGGCGCTGGCAGGGCTGGAAAATGCTGTGATCACCCCGCAGAAGACCATCTACGACCCGGGTTACTACAAGCTGCCCGGATTCGATCGGCGCTATAATAACTGGAAGCGCTCGGGGCAAGGTCGGGTCGACATGAGTCGTGCCATCGAGGTCTCCAACGACACTTACTTCTACAACCTGGCGAACTTGCTGGGAATCGATGCACTGTCCAGCTCCATGTCCCGCTTCGGCTTCGGCGAGGAGACCAGCTATGACGTGTACGGCGCTTCCCAGGGCTTGATGCCCTCGAGAAAATGGAAGCGCGAGAGCCGCAACCAGGTCTGGTTTCCCGGCGAGACGCTCTCGGTGGGCATCGGCCAGGGTTACTGGCTGGCCACGCCGCTGCAGATGGCGACCGCCATGTCGGTACTCGCCAACCGCGGCAAATGGGTGACCCCGCATCTCGCTCGCAAGATCGGCGACGAGATGGTCAAGCCGCCTCCCGCCAAGGAAGACATCAAGTTGCCCGACAAATGGTGGGATCTGGTCATCCAGGCGCTCGAAGCGGTCTTGAGCGGCAACGAGGGCACCGCGCGACGTGCCGGGAAGGGGCTCGAATACCGCATGGCCGGCAAGTCGGGAACCGCTCAGGTATTCTCCCTCGCCAACGACGAGCGCTACAACGCCGACGAACTCGATGAGCGTCTCCTCGATCATGCCCTGTTTACTGCCTTCGCGCCGATCGACGAGCCGCGGATAGCCGTTGCGGTGGTCATCGAGAACGCCGGTGGTGGCAGCTCGAACGCGGCGCCGCTGGCCCGTCAGTTGATCGATGCCTGGTTGCTGCCCGACAACACGGCGCTCGAACAGGCACAAAACGAGCTCACCCAGCGAGAAGACCATGAACCGACGCGATAGCGCCATGCTTCACTACCCGCGCCGCGCCAGCGTTCGTCGTCGTCGCACGCTGTGGTCGCGGATCCATATCGACCCCTGGCTGGGCGGGCTGCTGCTGGTGCTGCTGGGGGCCGGGCTGATCGTGCTCTACAGCGCCAGCGGCCAGCGCATGCCGGTGGTCACCGCCCAGGCCAGCCGATTCGGTATCGCGTTGGTGGCGATGGCGACGCTCGCGCAAATATCGCCCAAGACGCTATGCCGCTGGTCGCCGGTTGTGTACGCCATGGGGCTGGCGATGCTGGTGGCCGTCGAAGTCATGGGCGACATCGGCATGGGCGCGCAGCGTTGGCTGGAAATTCCCGGGTTGATTCGCTTCCAGCCTTCCGAATTGATGAAGCTGGCGATGCCGATGATGGTTGCCGCCTACCTGCAGCGCCAAGTCTTGCCGCCGAGGTTACGCGACATCGCGGTCTGCGCGATGATCATGGCCGTGCCAGTGGCCATGATCGCCAGGCAGCCGGATCTCGGCACCTCGCTGCTGGTGAGCAGCGCCGGGCTCTTCGTGCTGCTGCTGGCCGGCTTGTCCTGGCGCCTGATCGGCTGTCTGGTGGCGCTGGCGGGGGCGGCGCTGCCGTTGCTGTGGATCAACATGCTCGATTACCAGCGCCAGCGGGTCTTGACCTTTCTCAACCCCGAGAGCGACCCGCTGGGTTCGGGCTGGAACATCATCCAGTCGACCACGGCGATCGGCAGTGGCGGGCTCATCGGCAAGGGCTGGACGCTGGGCACCCAGTCGCAGCTGGAATTCCTGCCCGAACGGAAGACCGACTTCATCGTCGCGGTGCTCGGCGAGGAGTTCGGCCTGGTCGGCATGCTGCTGATCCTGACGCTCTACCTGCTGATCGTGGGGCGCGGCCTGTTGATGGCCAATGGCGCCCATGACAGCTATGGCCGGCTGGTCGCCGGCAGCATCATCCTGACGTTCTTCATCTACGTATTCGTGAATATCGGCATGGTCAGCGGTATCCTGCCGATCGTCGGCGTGCCGTTGCCACTGGTCAGTTACGGCGGGACCTCCAGCGTGACGTTGATGGCCGGTTTCGGTATTCTCATGTCGATTCACAGCCACCGACGGCTACTGCCCCGTTGAGGCGACGATGCCGCAAACGATCACTGGAGCGGAGATAGCCTATGCCTTCAGGACCTATGCCTTCAGGAGTAGCAGGACGATGAGCAGCCCCCTGCGTCACTATCGCCACCGTCGGCCTTTCAAGGCGGCGATCATCGTGCTTGGCGGTTGTCTGTGGAGTCTTGGTCTGCCAGCGTTGGCGGGAGAGAACTTCGCGCCGGATGGCCATCCCCGCGTACAGGCGTTGATCGATGAGTTGGCGGCGCGGGGTCTGCCCCGCGACTGGCTCGTCGCCACCCTGTCGCGCGCCGAGTTCCGCCAGCAGGTGCTCGATGCCATGGCCGGCGCGGCCGAGCGGCAGCTGCGCTGGGACGAGTACCGCGATATCTTCATCAAGCCCGAGCGTATCCAGGGTGGCGTCGACTTCATCGCGGCAAACCGCGAGGCCTTCGCGCGCGCCGAGGCCGAGTACGGCGTACCCGCCGAGATCATCGCAGCGATCATCGGTGTCGAGACCTTCTATGGGCGCTACACCGGCTCGTACAAGGTGCTCGATTCGCTGGCCACGCTGGCTTTTCGTCACCCTTCGCGGGGCGATTTCTTTCGCGGTGAACTGGCCGCCTTTCTCGAGATCAGCAACGAGCAGGGCGTCGATCCCGCCAGTCTGCAGGGCTCCTACGCCGGTGCGATGGGCTATCCGCAGTTCATTCCCACCAGCTATCAAGCCTACGCCGTCGACTTCGACGCGGACGGCAAGCGCGACTTATGGGACAACCCGGTCGATGCCATCGGTAGCGTCGGCAACTATTTCGCGCGCAACGGTTGGCAGCCCGGCGCGCCGATTTACGCCGAGGCGCGGGGGCCGGCGACGCCGCCCACGAGCATCGAATTCAATCAGGTGCGCCGCCCCTACATCAGCATCGCCGAGTTGAGCGAGCAAGGTATCGAGCCGGCGAGCGGGACAGCCGCCGCCGGGGCCCCGGTCATCCCGCTGGCTCTCGAGGTCGACGGGGGCAAAACCCGCTATCGTCTGGGCTACGAGAATTTCTACGTGATCACGCGCTACAACCGTAGTCATCTCTATGCGATGGCGGTGAGCGAGCTGGCCGAGCGGATCCGAGCGGCGCGCGAGGCCGGGGCATGAGGTGGGGCTGGTTACTGCTGCTGGGCGGTATCATGCTCCTGGCGGGGTGCGCCGGTGATGGCGGTTCGCGCCCCGAGGCGGGCTCGGGACGCTATGCCATGGCGAACGATGCCTATCCCGACGAGCCGCCCGATGTCTCCCGGGTTCCCAATGCGGTACCTCGGGTCGAGCCGCGTGCGGCGAGCGGCAACCGCTCCACCTATCAGGTCTGGGGCACCACCTATCGGGTCATGGACGACCCCCGCGGTTATGAAGCGGAAGGCATCGCTTCCTGGTACGGCAAGAAGTTCCAGGGCTATGACACGGCCAGCGGCGAACCCTACGACATGTACAAGATGACGGCGGCGCATCGCTCGCTGCCGTTGCCGACCTATGCGCGGGTCACCAATCTCGATAATGGTCGTACGGTGATCGTCAGAGTCAACGATCGCGGACCGTTCAAGGGCAATCGCCTGATCGATCTGTCCTATGCGGCGGCGGCCCGTCTGGGTATCCTGCGCAACGGAACCGGCAAAGTGCGGGTCGAGGCGATCGACCCTGTCGCCTGGCAGGCCGAGTATCGTCAGAATGGCGCGGACAAGGCCTTGGCAAGTGGCGAAACGTCGCCGGGAAAAGGGCCTGCGCAGCGTCCGGAAGAGACTCGACTCAAGGCGCCGGATGCACCGGTTCGTGCGGGTGGTGACGTCGCCAAGGCGCTGCCGGCCACTGGCCAGCCCCAGCCCGTCGCCGAGCCGGTGCAGGCCAGCGCAGCATCGCGGATCTATCTGCAAGTGGCGGCGCTCAGTTCGGCGGCTAGCGCCGAACGGCTCAAGTCACAATTGCAGCAGCAACTGGCGCGACCGGTGCGCGTCGCTCGCGATGATCGCCTGTACCGGGTCCAGGTTGGCCCGGTCGTTAATCAATCGGCGCTCAAGCGCCTGCGCAGCGAACTGCGTAAGGCCGGTTATGCGCAAGCCTTTTCGGTGAGTGCCGGGCGTTGAAGCCGCTTTACCATCACCATCCATCGAATCAAGCCACGAGAAACATTGTCATGAGATTGCCCGCTTTACCGTCACCGTCCTGGCATTGGCTGACTGCCGCCGTCACTGCATTGTTCATCGCGGCCCAACCCGCCCAGGCTCAGGACGCGGCGCCTCAGCCTGATCCGGCTCCCCAGCCCGATTCGGCGCTGCAGCAGACGCTGCCGGAGCCGATGATCCCCTCGCCGCCGACCCTCAATGCCTCGTCATGGATTCTGATCGATGCCAACAGCGGCGAGGTGCTGGCCGAGCAGAATGCCGACAAGCGGCTGCCGCCAGCCAGTCTGACCAAGATGATGACGGCCTACATCGTCGAGAAGGAGATCGACGACGGCAATATCAACGATCAGGATCTGGTCACGATCAGCAAGAAGGCCTGGCAGACCGGCGGCTCACGAATGTTCATCCGCGAAGGGACTCAGGTCAGCGTAGAAAACTTGCTGCGCGGCGTGGTCATTCAGTCGGGCAATGATGCCAGTGTCGCGCTGGCCGAGTACGTCGCCGGCTCCGAGTCGGCCTTCGCCGAGCTGATGAACCAGCAGGCGCAACGCCTCGGGCTCCAGAACAGCCAGTTCGCCAATGCCACCGGCCTGCCAAGTCCCGGGCACTATTCGTCGGCACGGGACCTGGCGACCCTCGCCAAGCACATCATTCAGGACTATCCGGAGCATTACCAGATCTACTCGGAGAAGTACTTCACCTACAACGGTATTCGTCAACCCAATCGCAACCGCCTGCTGTGGCGCGACGCGTCGGTCGATGGCCTCAAGACCGGGCATACCGAAGAGGCGGGATATAGCTTGGCGGCCTCGGCCAAGCAGGGCGAGATGCGACTGATCTCGGTGGTCATGAACACCGCTTCCGAGGAGGCGCGGGCGCAGGAAAGCCAGAAGCTTCTGAACTACGGCTTTCGCTTCTTCGACACTTTCCGTCTCTATCAGCGTGGCGCGGTCATCAATCAGTCGCGGATCTGGGGAGGCGCCCAGGATCAACTGAAGGTCGGCGTCTCCGAGGATATCTACCTGACCGTGCCCAAGGGGCGGCGCGACGAAATGACCGCGCAACTCAACCTGCCCGAGACCCTCGAGGCGCCGGTACAGGCCGGTCAGCAGCTCGGCACCCTGAACGTCAAGCTGGGTGACAAGGTGCTCATGGAACAGCCGCTGGTAGCGCTGCAGACGGTCGAGCAGGGCGGTTTCTTCAAGCGCATCTGGGACACCATCCTGCAGTTCTTCACCGGCCTGTTCGACTGATCCTCAGCGGGTGGCGCACGGCCCTCGGCCCGCGCCACCCTTGGTCGCCGCGAATAGGTTGAGTAGAATACTCGGAAATGTCTTCGCCGAGCCGACCCCATGACCGACAACTCCCTCCGCGACCTGCGTGTCCCGAACGCGCAAGCCACGCCGCCCGCCCCCAAGGTCGAGTTTCCCTGTGACTACCCGATCAAGGTCGTCGGCGACGCCGCGCCCGATTTTGAAGCCGCCGTCATCGACGTGATCGAGGAGCATGCTCCGGGTATCGACCGGCGTACCGTCAACGCCGTCGACAGCCGCAATGGCAAGTTCCGTTCAATACGGGTGACCATCACCGCCACCGGGCAGGAGCAACTGCAGGCGCTGTTCGTCTCGCTCAAGGAAACCGGCCGCGTGCACATGGTGCTTTGACTCGATGACCAGAGTCCTGGCGTGGTGGTGACGACGTGGTGATGACGAGGAGTCGTGATGGACGCAGCGTCGGCGGCAGCGCCGATCAGAGTGTTTCAGCTCGGACGCCAGGCTTATCTTCCGGTCTGGCAGGCGATGCGCGAGCTGACCGATAGCCGCGATGCCGCTACCCCGGATCAATTCTGGGTGGTGGAACATGAGCCGGTCTTTACCCAGGGCCAGGCAGGCAAGCCGGAACATCTACTGATGCCTGGCGATATTCCGGTGGTGCAGACCGACCGGGGTGGCCAGGTCACCTATCACGGCCCCGGACAGCTGGTGCTGTACCCGCTGCTCGATGTGCGGCGCGGCAGGATCGGCGTGCGCGATCTGGTGAGCGCCCTGGAGCAGGCGGTGATCGGGGTGCTGGCCGACGCGGGCATCGAGGCCCATGCGCGCCCCGATGCCCCGGGCGTCTACGTCAATGCGGCCAAGATCGCGTCGCTGGGCCTGCGCATTCGGCGTGGCGCGAGCTTTCACGGCGTGGCGTTGAACGTGACGGGCGATCTATCGCCGTTCCAGCGCATCAATCCCTGTGGCTATGCCGGGATGCAGATGGTGCGTCTTGCCGATCTGGTGGAAGAACCTTGCTTGCCAGCGGTGGCGCAGCGCCTGATCGCGCATCTCGCGGGGCGGCTGGGCCGGAACACCGCGGCGGCCATGCCCGGCGAACTGCCGGAACATTGCCTGGCGCAGGGGCTTTCGTACAGGGTTTCGGCCTGAGCGGGTCAGGCCGCTGGCCTAGCCGACGTTGATGGCGGGAATGATATCGAGGTCGGGCTCCTGCCCCGGCACCGCGGCGGGCGCGGCAAGCCCCAGGTTGTTCTTCTCGAATACCCGATCGGCCCGATAACTGGAGCGAACCAGCGGACCGGCGGCGACTTCCATGAAACCCTTGTCGAGCCCCAGTTGCCGATAGCGTTCGAACTCGTTCGGGGTGACCCAGCGCTCCACCGCCAGGTGGTTCCTGGTGGGACGCAGATACTGCCCGAGCGTGACGATATCCACGCCAATCGCCCTGAGATCGTCGAAGGTGGCGAGGATCTCGTCGTCGGTTTCGCCCAGCCCCAGCATCAGGCTGGTCTTGGTCAGGATATCGGGGCGATGGCGCTTGGCGTGGGCCAGCACGTCCAGGGTCTTGCGATAGCCGGCGCGGGGATCGCGAACCCGCGAGGTCAGGCGTTCCACGGTCTCGACGTTCTGGGCGAAAACCTCCAGCCCCGAATCCACCACGGCCTCCACGGCCGGTTCCCGAGCGTCGAAATCCGGCGTCAGCGCCTCGACCACGACCTCGGGGGTGCGGGTCTTGATGGCGCGAATGCAGGCTGCATAGTGGGCGGCGCCGCCATCGTCGAGATCGTCGCGGTCGACCGAGGTCAGGACGATGTAGCGCAGCCCCATCAGCTCCACCGACTTGGCGGTGTTCTCGGGCTCTTCGTGATCCAGCCAACCTCGGGGGTTGCCGGTATCCACGGCGCAGAAACGGCAGGCGCGGGTGCATACCGAGCCCATCAGCATGATGGTGGCGGTGCCGTTGCTCCAGCATTCGCCCATGTTGGGGCAGTGCGACTCGGCGCAGACGGTGCTCAAGCGATGTTCCTTGACGTTGCGCTTGACCGCATCGAAGCGTTCGCCGCCCGGCATCTGGATCCGCAACCAGGGCGGCTTGCGTCCGGTGACGGCGCTCTCTTCAGCCTGCTGACGCTCCTCGGTTTGCTTGCGCTGCTTGATGCCGTCCTTGATCACGGACATGCCGCGTTCGTTGCGGTACTTCTTGCCGCTGGAAACGGACTGCGAAGACGTATCACTCATATCGGACCTGACTCTCCAATCGACCTGCTGACCGGCCTGTTCGGCGACGTGGGCCGCACGTTAAATGCCCTGCTCGGCGCGTCTCTATGAGAGGCAATTTACCACACTCGACCCGGTGTCATCACATCAGCTGCCGTGGTTGGCGGGGATCGGCAGGCAGACCACCGAGTGGCCGGGCATCGGCTCGAGCGGCGCCTTGAAGTGCGCGTTGAGCTCGGGCAGCAACTCGCGCAAAAAGCGCATGAACAGCTCGGTCACCGGGGTCGGATAACGATCCTTGGGATAAACGGCGCACCACGAGCGCTTGAGCGGAAACCCCGGCAGGGCGGGTGAGGCCAGCAGGCCCGAGGCCAGCTCCAGTTGCACCGCCAGGCGCGGCAGCACGGACACCCCGAGGTGCGCCATGACACCCTGCTTGATCGCCTCGTTGGTACCCAGCTCGAGGGTGTGCGCCAGCGAGACCCGCTCGCGGGAGGCGTACTCCTCGAAGGCGGTACGCGTTCCCGAGCCGGGCTCGCGCATCAGCACATAATGACGCGCGAAGTCCTCGAAGGTCGGTCTGTCGTCGCTGAGCAGCGGATGGCCGGGCCAGACCACGGGAATCATCTCGTTGTCGAGAACCGGCATGAACGCCAGGTTGGCGTCATCCGGCACCATGCCCATCAGCACCAGGTCGTCGCGGCGTTCGGCGAGGCGCTCAAGGGCCTGGCCGCGATTGCACACGTGCAGGCGGATCTGCACTTCGGGATAGCGGGCGCGAAACCGTGCCAGGATATGCGGCACCACGTATTGCGCGGTGGATACCGCCGTCAGGTTGAGTTCGCCGCGAATGGTGCCGGCCAGCTCGGAGAGTTCCATCTGCAGGCTCGATACCTGGCCGAATATCGATTGGACCGTGGCCGCCAGGGCGTCGGCGGCGGGCAGCACATGCAACGTCTTGCCGGCGTACTTGAACAGCGGTTGTTCCAGTGCCTGCTCGAGCTGACGGATCTGCGCGCTGACCGCCGGCTGGGTCAGACCCAGTTGTTCCGCGGCACGCGAATAGGACTGCTGGCGATGCACGGCCTGGAAGACCTGGAGCTGGCGAAAGGTCAGGCGATTGAGCAGATGAGGGCGCGACATGGCGATTTCCGCATAAGAGGTATAAGCCGTCCCTTATAGGTTGGCAAAAAAATATCAATTTTTCTATTGGTAGCCCGCCGGGTAGCGTAAAGGCACATTCAGTACGGTCGTTACCACGTGCGAGCAACCCGTGAGTGTTTCGCATGGCCACCGTGGACGCAACCCGGGAGGACCGCCAGTGTTCCATAAACTGTTGATCGCCAATCGCGGCGAGATAGCGGTGCGTATCGTGCGCGCCTGTGCCGAGATGGACATTCGCTCGGTCGCCGTGTACACCGAGCCCGATCGCTTCGCGCTGCACGTCAAGCGCGCCGACGAGGCGCATTTCGTCGGCGACGACCCGCTGGCCGGCTATCTCGATCCGCAGCGACTCGTCGACCTGGCCCGCGAGACCGGCTGCGACGCCATCCATCCCGGCTATGGTTTTCTCTCGGAGAATGCCGATCTGGCGCGTATCTGCAGCGAGGCGGGGATCGCCTTCGTCGGCCCGTCGTCCACAGTGATCGCGCGGATGGGCGACAAGACCGCCGCGCGTGCGGCGATGCGCGAGGCCGGCGTGCCGGTTACCCCGGGCTCCGAGGGTAATCTGGCCAGTTGCGAAGACGCCCTGGCGCTGGCCGAGACGATTGGCTATCCGGTAATGCTCAAGGCCACCTCCGGGGGCGGCGGTCGCGGCATTCGCCGCTGCGACGATGCCACTCAGTTGCGCCAGGCCTGGGAGCGGGTGATTTCCGAGGCCACCAAGGCTTTCGGCAGCGCCGACGTGTTCATGGAAAAGTGTGTGGTCGAGCCGCGGCACATCGAGGTGCAGATACTCGCCGATCGCCACGCCAACGTCATCCACCTGTTCGAGCGCGATTGTTCGATCCAGCGCCGCAACCAGAAACTGATCGAGATCGCCCCCAGCCCGCAGCTGACCCCCGAACAGCGTGCCTATGTCGGCGAACTGGCGGTGCGCGCCGCCGAGGCGGTGGGCTACGAAAATGCCGGGACCGTCGAGTTCCTGGTCAAGGGCAACGAAATCTATTTCATGGAGATGAACACCCGAGTCCAGGTCGAACACACCATCAGCGAGGCGATCACCGGGGTCGACATCGTCCGCGAGCAGATCCGCATCGCCGCCGGGCTGAAACTGGCGTTCCGCCAGGAAGACATTCGCCATCACGGTTATGCGATCCAGTTTCGCATCAACGCCGAGGACCCCAAGAACGACTTCCTGCCGTCGTTCGGCCGGATCACCCGCTACTACGCGCCGGGCGGCCCGGGGGTGCGTACCGACACGGCGATCTACACTGGCTACACGATTCCGCCGTATTTCGACTCGATGTGCCTGAAGCTGATCGTCTGGGGGCTGACCTGGGAGGAAACCCTGAATCGCGGCATTCGCGCGCTCAACGACATGCGCCTGCAGGGGGTCAAGACCACCGCGCCCTATTACCAGGAGATCCTGCGCCACCCGGATTTTCGGCGCGGCGAGTTCGACACCGGCTTCGTGCCGGCGCACCCGGAGCTGCTCAATTACTCGGTGAAGCGCAATCCCGAAGAGGTCGCATTGGCCATTGCTGCCGCCATCGCCGCCCACGCCGGACTATAAGGAGAGATTCATGAGCCCGAAGCAACCCGACCGGGTCCACGTCACCGACGTCGTGCTGCGTGACGGTCATCAGTCGCTGATTGCCACTCGCATGCGCACCGAGGACATGCTGCCGATCTGTCCGCAGCTGGACGCCATCGGCTTTCATTCCCTGGAGGTATGGGGTGGGGCGACCTTCGACGCCTGCGTTCGTTTTCTCAAGGAGGACCCCTGGGAGCGGCTGCGCGCATTGAAGGAGGCGCTGCCCGCCACGCCGCTGCAGATGCTGCTGCGCGGCCAGAACCTGCTGGGCTACCGCCACTATGCCGACGACGTGGTCGAGCGTTTCGTCGCGCGTTCCGCTGACAATGGCATCGATATCTTCCGGATCTTCGACGCGCTCAACGACCTGCGCAATCTGGAAACCGCGATGCGCGCGGTCAAGGCCAGCGGCAAGCACGCCCAGGGCACGCTGTGCTACACGGTCAGCCCGGTGCATACCCTGGCGATGTTCGTCGAACAGGCCCGCCGGCTGGTCGAGATGGGCGCCGATTCGATCGCCATCAAGGACATGGCGGGTCTGCTCACCCCCTATGCCACCGAACAGCTGGTGGCGGCGCTGGTCGAGGCGGTCGAGGTGCCCATTCACCTGCATGCCCATGCCACCTCGGGGCTGTCGTCGCTGTGTCATCTCAAGGCGATCGAGGCCGGCTGCCGGCACATCGATACCTGCAACTCCGGCTTCGCCGGCGGCACCAGCCACCCGTCCACCGAAGCGATGGTCGCCGCACTGCAGGGCACCGGCTACGATACCGGGCTGGATCTCGAGGCGCTCAAGCAGGTCGGCGACTATTTCCGCGAGGTGCGCAGGAAATACGCCGCCTTCGAGAGCGAGTTCACCCGCGAGGACGTCTCGGTACAGATCAACCAGGTGCCGGGCGGGATGATGTCCAACCTGGCCAACCAGCTCAAGGAGCAGAACGCGCTATCGCGGATTCGCGAGGTGTTCGCCGAGATCCCGCGGGTGCGCGCAGACCTTGGCTACCCGCCGCTGGTCACGCCGACCTCGCAGATCGTCGGCACCCAGGCGGTGATGAACGTGCTCACCGGCGAGCGCTACAAGGCCATCACCAACGAGGTCAAGCGCTACCTGCAGGGCGGTTACGGCCAGCCGCCGGCCGAGGTCGACGCCGAGATCCGTCGCCGGGCGATCGGCAACCAGCCGGTCGAGGAGGGGCGCCCGGCCGATGCGCTGGCACCCGAGATGGAGCGCCTGGGCCGCGAGACCGGAGAGCTGGCCGAGAGCGAGGAGGACGTGCTGACCTTCGCCATGTTCCCCGAACTGGGCCGCGATTTTCTGCAGGGGCGCCGCGACGGCACCTTAAGCCCCGAGCCGCTGCCCGCACCCGACGCCGCGGCGGGGCGCCCGGCGACCGAGGGCGTGCCCACCGAGTTCGTGATCGATGTGCATGGCGAGTCCTACGAAGTGCAGATCACCGGTGTGGGACGCAACACCGGCGGCAAGCGCCAGGTCTACCTGACGCTTGACGGCATGCCCGAGGAAGTGGTTTTCGAGGCCAAGGACGACTATGTCGGCAGCGCGGCGCCGGGGCGTGCCAAGGCCAGCGCGCCGGGGCACGTCACCACCTCGATGCCGGGCAACATCGTCGACGTGCTGGTCGCTGTCGGCGACGGCGTCGAGGCCGGTCAGCCGGTGCTGGTCACCGAAGCGATGAAGATGGAAAGCGAAGTTCATGCCCGGGTCGCCGGCACCGTGCAGGCCGTCCACGTTGCGCGTGGCGATCGCGTCACGCCCGGCGAAGTGCTGATCGAGATCGACTGAGTCACAGCTTTAGGTGGTCGGCAAGTGGCTGTCGGGATGGGCGATGGTGCCTGCCGACTCACGGCGAGGCATCGCCGGACTTGCAACTGGCGCTGAGCCGGCTAGTAGTTAAGAGTAAGCAATTGTTCGCCCCACCCAGGAGAGACCCCATGGATGACAAGCACCGTAGCGATGAACTGGCCCGCCTGGTCGACCAATGCTACAGCCAGGCGCGCCGCGTCGATGGCCGCAGCGCACTGATGGGCGGTGCGCTCGGGCTATTGTTGAGCAGCCGCCATGGACGCGGCGTGCTCGGCAAGGCCCTCAAGTACGGCCTGGTGGCGGGGGTCGGTGCGCTGGCCTGGCGGGCACGCAGCGAACGCGAGCGCAGCCCATCGCGCGGGCTGGACGACGCGACACCATCATCCAACGGCGACGAGACGATCGCCGAGACGCGGGTCTCCGAGACGCCGGCCGCCGGAACGCCGGCCGCCGGAACGCCGGCCGCCGGAACGTCGACGGGCTCCTTCGCGACCCAGCGCGACGACGCCGAACCGCCACAGGTGCCTTGAGTCGGCAACTCGCCTTCATGGCCACGTGGTCGCCGACGGCGTTCGGCGCGCGCTTGGCGCTGCATCCCGCTCTACCGTGACGCCCGCAACGCCGGGCGCCACGTATCTGCATTTCCGGACCCTTCAGGCCTGTTTCCGCCGCTGCCGGCTGCGAGTCGTCGCGCCATGGTCCGAAATGAACCCGCAATCGAGGGCTTTTGTTGGCTGCATGGCAGGCAAGATGGCGTTACCCTTATCATGCAGTGCAGCAAAGCCACTACGGGAGCTTTCACCATGTTGTCTCTTTATGCCTCCATGGCGCAGGCGGCCACGACCTTCTGGGATCCGCTGGGGATCGGTCGCGCCGCCATCGACTATTGGCGTGACGCCGCCGAGCGCAGCGTGCTCTATCTGGATGTCATGCGACAGCGCGGCAACCAGTACCTCGAGCACATGGAAAAGACCCGTCCCAGCGTGCTGGGCTTCGCGACCGAGATGCTGGTCGATGGGCGGGATCTGCCGCGTCCGGTCAATTACGAGCTGATGCGCGTGCTGCCGCCCGAGGGCGTTATCGTCGACGACGACATGCGCCCGTTCGTGGTCGTCGACCCGCGTGCCGGTCATGGGCCGGGCATCGGCGGCTTCAAGCCCGACAGCGAGATCGGCGTGGCGCTGCGCGCCGGTCATCCCTGCTACTTCATCGGTTTTCTGCCGTTTCCGGTGCCTGGGCAGACGGTGGAGGACGTCGTCGAGGCCGAAGCGCATTTCCTGCGTCAGATCATCGAGCGTCACCCGCAGACCGACGAGAAACCGATGGTCGTCGGCAACTGTCAGGCCGGCTGGCAGCTGATGATGGCGGCGGCGCTCGAGCCCGACTGTTTCGGGCCCATCCTGATCGCCGGCGCGCCGCTCTCCTACTGGGCGGGCGAGCGCGGCAAGGCGCCGATGCGCTACTCCGGCGGGATGCTCGGCGGCAGTTGGCTGACCGCCTTCGCCAGCGATCTGGGGGCGGGCAATTTCGATGGCGCCTGGCTGGTGCAGAACTTCGAGAAGCTCAATCCGGCCAATACGCTGTGGAGCAAGCAGTACAACCTGTTCGCCAACGTCGACAGCGAGGCGCGTCGCTATCTGGAATTCGAGCGCTGGTGGGGCGGCCACGTGGTCCTCGACGGTGCCGAGATCCAGTATATCGTCGACAATCTGTTCATCGGCAACCGACTGAGCAGCGCCCAGTTGCAGACCCGCGACGGCCGGCGCATCGACCTGCGCAACGTGCGCTCGCCGATCGTGGTGTTCTGCTCGAAGGGCGACGACATCACGCCGCCGCCCCAGGCGCTGGGCTGGATTCGCGATCTTTACGGCAGTGTCGACGACATCCAGGCCAACGACCAGACCATCGTCTATTGCGTCCACGATACCACCGGCCATCTGGGCATCTTCGTCTCGGGCAGCGTCTCGCGCAAGGAGCACGCCGAGTTCACGGAGAACATGGATTACATCGATATCCTGCCGCCGGGGCTCTACGAGACCGCAGTCAACGAACGGCCCGGTGACGGGTCCGCAGCGCAGCATGTCGATGGCGATTACCTGCTCGAGTTCACCCCGCGCGATCTCGACGATGTCAACGCCATCGTCCAGCCGATCCACGAGGACGAGCGGCGCTTCGCCACCCTGGCCAGGGTCTCGGAGATCAATCTGGGGATATACCAGCGCTACGCGCAGCCCTGGATGCAGGCGATCGTGACCCCCGAGGCGGCGCGCTGGATACGCCGCATGCACCCCATCCGGCTGGGCTACAAGCTGCTCTCGGATCGCAATCCGGCCAGCGTGCCGTTGCCGGTGATGGCCGATTTCGTCAAGGCCAACCGCGCTGCGGTCGGCAACGACAACCCGTTTCGGGTCGCCGAGAGCATGCTCTCGGATCAGATCGTCAACGCCCTCAATGTCTTGCGCGACGTGCGTGACCAAGGCATCGAATGGCTGTTTCTGGAGACCTACGGTCAGCCCTGGTTGCAGACATTGGCCGGGCTCGGCGTCGACCGTGGCGAGCTGCCCAACCGTCGCCCCGGGCTCGAGCCCGAGCATGGCCGCTTCATCGCCCAGCGCATGGAGGCGCTGCGCGGACGGATCGCCGAGGGCGACAGCCATCACGCAGTGATGCGCGCGCTGATCTTCGTGCTGGGGGGCGCGCCATCCACCGACGAGCGCAACTTCCAGCGGCTCAAGCAAACCCGTGCCCAGATCGAGCCGGATATCAATCTGAGCACGTTCAAGGCGCTGGTCCGCGAGCAGTTCTTCATTCTCAAGCTGGATTCGCCGGCGGCCCTGGAGGCGCTGCCAACCCTGCTCGAGGGCCAGAACGCACAGGCCATCGACGCGCATCTTGCGCACATCGAGCATGTCGTCGAGGCCAGTGCGCCGCTGTCCGAGCGTACCCAGTCACGCCTCGATCGGGTGCGCGAATTGTTCGCGCGGGCCAAGCCGGAAGCCAGACCCGGGCCGGCGTGACGTAACGCTCGAAAACCCCTGATCGGCACGGCGGGCCAGGGGGCTTTCATGTGGCCGGGCTTGGCGAGGGTCTCGTGCCAGCGTCCCGCCCATTGGAGCAGTTCCGTCTTCTTGGCGTCATGGGCGATCAGCGCGATGCGCTTTCTCGCCGGCAGGGTGCGCTGAATCTGGCGTCGCGGACGCTCGGGGCCGCTGACCTCACCGCTCATGACGACGCCGCGTCCAGGTCGAGAATCTTCATCGAATTGGTGCCGCCATGCGCGTTCATGTGATCGCCGCGAGTCAGGATCACATGATCGTCGGGCTCGGCGATGCCGCGGTCGCGGAGCAATCGCAGGGCGCGCACATCGAGCTCCTCGGGCGGAATGTTGGTAGTGTCGAAGGGCAGCGAGACCACGCCGCGATACAGCGCCATGCGCCGCTGGGCGATGGGGCTGTGGGCCAGTCCGACGATCGGCAGTCCCGAGCGGATGCGCGAGGCGATCAGCGGCGTGTAGCCGGTGGCGGTCATGCAGGCGATCGCCGCCACGCCGGCCAGATGGTTGGCGGCGTACATTGCGGATAGCGCCACCGTTTCGTCGATGCGGGTGAAATCCTCGTGGATGCGGTGCTTGGACTCCTGGATGCTGCGTTCGCGCTCGGCGCCCAGGCACAGGCGCTGCATCGCCTCGACGGTTTCGACCGGGTAGTCGCCGGCGGCGGTCTCGGCGGAGAGCATCACCGCATCGGTGCCGTCGAGCACGGCGTTGGCGACGTCGAACACCTCGGCACGGGTCGGCAACGGCGAGGTGATCATCGACTCCATCATCTGGGTGGCGGTGATCACCGCGCGATTGAGGCTACGCGCGCGCTGGATCAGGCGCTTCTGCACGCCGATCAACTGGGCGTCGCCGATCTCCACGCCGAGATCGCCGCGGGCTACCATCACCGCCTCGGAGGCGCGGATGATGTCGTCCATCACCTCGGGGTCGGCGACCGCCTCGGCGCGTTCGATCTTGGCCACCAGGCCGATCTCGGCGCCGGCCTCGCCGAGCAGCTCGCGGGCCAGCTGCATGTCGGCCGCCGAGCGCGGGAACGACACCGCGAGGTAATCGACGCCGATATCGATGGCGGTCTTTAGATCCTCGCGGTCCTTGTCGGTGAGGGCCGCCGCCGACAGGCCGCCGCCCTGCTTGTTGATGCCCTTGTTGTTGGACAGCTTGCCGCCGACGCGCACCGTGGTATGGACCCGCGGTGGCTCGACCTTGATTACTTCCAGTTCGAGGCGGCCGTCGTCGAGCAGCAGCACGTCGCCGGCGCTGACGTCGTCGGCCAGCGTCTTGTAGTCGCAACCGACCTGGGTGGCATCGCCGGCATCGCGCGCAAGCGACACGTCGAGGATGAACGTCTGATCCTCGACGAGCGTAACCGCGCCGTCGGCGAAACGGGCGATGCGAATCTTCGGGCCCTGCAGGTCGCCGAGCGCGGCGACGCTGCGACCATGACGCTCGGCGGCTTCGCGCACCGCACTCAGGCGGCGGCGATGATCCTCGGGCGAGCCGTGGGAAAAGTTCAGCCGCACCACGTCGACGCCGATACGGATGAGTTCGTCGAGTACGCCCTCGCGATCGCTGGCGGGGCCCAGGGTGGCGACGATCTTGGTGCGGCGAAGGGGGGCATGGCCGTGCAAGTCCGGCATGAGAAGCTCCTTACTGCTCGGTACTGTCTCTATAAAGGTGGCAACGATCGTCCGCCATGCAAAGTGCTTGTGCGGAAGTCCACGTCAACAAGCCTGGCGGTCGTGCCTGCGACAACATGTAGTCATTTTACTACATCATAGTACAGCACGTTGTCGCCGGACGTGAAAGCCGCGCGATCCCCGACTCCGCGCGTCCGACCGAGCGCAGTGTGGGACCAGGCCGGCCGCCATGGCAGGCTTGCGCCAAGCCTGGCCGCGCGTCTAGTGTCATGAAAACCCGCCTCGCACTTGACGCCATGCAGCGACTGGCGCCCAGCGGATGGCTGGGGTAGGGTAAGCGCATTTTGTCACCGGCGTTCGCGTTCGGTACGTCGTACACGTCGCCGCGTCATGCATGCGGACTCGACACGTAGAAAGTGGAGCACTATGGGCAAGTCACTGGTCATCGTTGAGTCGCCAGCCAAGGCCAAGACGATCAACAAGTACCTCGGCAACGATTTCATCGTGAAGTCGAGCGTCGGCCACATTCGCGACCTGCCGACCAGCGGCTCCGGCAAGAACGTCAGCGATCCCAAGGAGCGCGCCAGGCAGGCAGCGGCGACACGCAAGATGTCCCCCGAGGAGAAAGCTGTCTACCAGAAGCAGAAGTCCTGGCATCAGCTGGTGCGGCGCATGGGCATCGACCCGGAGCATGGCTGGCAGGCCAACTACGAGATCCTGCCGGGCAAGGAGAAGGTCGTCGAGGAGCTGGCCAAGCTGGCCAGCAAGGCCGACACCATCTATCTCGCCACCGACCTGGACCGCGAGGGGGAGGCGATCGCCTGGCACCTGCGCGAGACCATCGGTGGCGATGACGAACGTTACAAGCGGGTGGTGTTCAACGAGATCACCAAGAACGCCATTCAGGAAGCCTTCAAGGAGCCGGGCAGCCTCAACATGCCGCGGGTCGAGGCGCAGCAGACGCGGCGCTTCCTCGACCGGGTGGTGGGTTTCATGCTTTCTCCATTGCTGTGGAGCAAGGTCGCCCGCGGGCTGTCCGCCGGGCGCGTGCAATCGGTGGCGGTGCGCCTGATCGTCGAGCGCGAGCGCGAGATCCGCGCCTTCGTTCCCGAAGAGTTCTGGGACGTGCATGCCGATCTGGTCAGTTCAGCAGGCGAGCCGATACGCTTCGAACTGGTGCGCCAGGACGGCAAGCCGTTCCGGCCCACCTCCGAGGCCGAGACCCTTACGCGCATCGCAGCGCTTCACAAGGCCGATCTTGAGATCACCGCCCGCGAGGAGAAGCCGACCCGCTCCAAGCCCAACGCGCCGTTCATCACCTCGACCCTGCAGCAGGCCGCCAGCGGCCGGCTGGGATTCTCGGTGAAGAAGACCATGACCCTGGCCCAGCGTCTCTACGAGGCGGGTTACATCACCTACATGCGTACCGATTCCACCAATCTTTCGCAGGAAGCGGTGAGCGGTGTGCGCGACTACATCGAGGGTCAGTTCGGCCAGCGCTACCTGCCCGAAGCGCCGCTGCGCTATTCGAGCAAGGAGGGCGCCCAGGAGGCCCACGAGGCGATCCGTCCCTCCGAGGTGACGCGCACCGCCGCCGACCTGGCCGGCATGGAGCGCGATGCCGAGCGGCTCTACGAGCTGATCTGGCGCCAGTTCGTGGCCTGCCAGATGACCCCGGCGGAGTACCTGTCGACCACGCTGACGGTGGAAACCCAGGGCTTCGAGCTGCGCGCCAAGGGCCGCGTGCTCAAGTTCGACGGTTATACCCGGGTCATGAAGCCGACCGGCAAGAAGGACGAGGACCAGACGCTGCCCGATCTGGCCGAGGGCACCGCGATGGTGCTCGAGCGCCTCGACCCGCAGCAGCACTTCACCAAGCCGCCGGCGCGCTACACCGAGGCGAGCCTGGTCAAGGAGCTGGAGAAGCGCGGCATCGGCCGGCCGTCGACCTACGCCTCGATCATCTCGACCATTCAGGATCGCGGCTACGTCAAGCTCGAGAGCCGGCGCTTCTATGCCGAGAAGCTCGGCGACATCGTCACCGACCGGCTGGCCGAATCGTTCAGCGACCTGATGGATTACGGCTTCACCGCGCGCATGGAGGACAGCCTCGACGAGGTCGCCGAAGGCGAGCGCAACTGGCGGACGCTGCTCGACGCCTTCTACGCCGAGTTCCGGGCCAAGCTGGAAACAGCCGAGGGCGAGGACGGCATGCGCCCCAACCAGCCGGTGCCCACCGACATCGACTGCCCCAAGTGCGGGCGCAAGATGCAGATTCGCACCGCCTCGACCGGGGTATTCCTGGGCTGCTCGGGATACAACCTGCCGCCCAAGGAGCGCTGCAAGACCACCATCGACCTGATTCCCGGCGACGAGGCGGTCGCCGCCGAGGCCGGCGAGGACGCCGAGACCGATGCGCTGCGCGCCAAGCGTCGCTGCCCCAAGTGCGGCACGGCGATGGACAGCTACCTGATCGACGAGACCCGCAAATTGCATATCTGCGGCAACAGCCCCGATTGCGACGGCCACGAGATCGAGTCCGGCAAGTTCAAGCTCAAGGGCTACGAAGGGCCGACCATCGAGTGCGACAAGTGCGGCAGCGACATGCAGTTGAAGTCGGGCCGCTTCGGCAAGTATTTCGGCTGCACCAACGAGAATTGCAAGAATACCCGCAAGCTGCTTAGAAGCGGCGAGGTGGCGCCGCCCAAGATGGACCCGATCCCGATGCCCGAGCTGGCCTGCCAGAAGGTCGACGACCATTACGTGCTGCGCGACGGCGCCAGCGGGCTGTTCTTGGCCGCCAGCCAGTTTCCCAAGAATCGCGAGACCCGCGCGCCGCTGGTCGCCGAACTCAAGGCCCACGCCAAGGAGCTGCCCGAGAAGTATCACTTCCTGCTCGAGGCTCCCGCCCAGGACCCCGACGGCCGGCCGGCGCAGATCCGCTTCTCGCGCAAGACCAAGAGCCAGTACGTGATGAGCGACGAGGAGGGCAGGGCCACCGGCTGGAAGGCGATTTACGAGGACGGCCGCTGGCAGATCGAGGACAAGCGCAAGTGACTCCCCGAGGACGCACCAACCAGTTGCTCTACCAGGCCGAATTGCTGCTCGCCTGCGAGCCCGGCGACGACGAGCATGCCGCGGCGCGGCACATGGCGATCGAGGAGGGCACGCTGGCGCTTGCCGAGCTGGCGCTCGACGCGGCGTTGCGCGAACTCACCGAGCATGCTGCGTTTAAGCGTCACGACTGGCGGGAACTGCTGGAAGGCCAGGATGAAGGCGTCGCCGAGTTGCGCCGCCTGCGGGTGCTGCGCGACGACCCGGAAAGTTGGCTGGCGAGGCTCTGTCTGCGACTGCATGCGCTGCACGATGTCGAGGGCGCGGCGCGGCGCGAGGCGAGCGATTCGCTGATCGTCGCCGCCGATCGCGTGACCCTGGGCGACGAGCTGCGCGGTTGTCTGCAAGGCTTCAAGGACGAGCTCGCCGCGCTGCGCGAAACCAGCGTCGAGTGGTGACGGCCAGGCACGCTGAGTGTTAGGCTGTTAACGAGAGAACAACGACCAGGGCCGTATGCCGTGGTCGTTTTTTGTTGCCAAGGAATAACCAGCCATGGCGCAATGAATCGAGGTGACCGTGTCAGAGACTGCCGTGTTGGAAATCGTCGAACTCGCCGATGGCGAATTCGTGTTGCGCCCGGCCGATGAAGGCGAGGGCGAGCCGCTGTTGAGCATTCGCATCTCCGAGGAAGCCGCCGAGCTGCTGAGTCAGAGTCGCTTCGAGGTGGCCCGGAAGATGATCGATCACGCGATAACCCAGACCACCCTGTGGGAGGGCGAGAAGGACGCAACGTCGCTGCCCGAGACGATGCATTGACTGTCGGGCACTTCGCCGTGCCCGCTCATGAATGAAATCCATGGCGGGCCTGAATCGTACCCGCTAGCCAGCACGCTCCTGATCCATCCGGTAACCAACGAGGGGGCGGCATGCAACGTGTAGCCATTCTGGTCGACGTGCAGAACGTCTACTACACCACTCGCCAGGCGTTCGGCCGGCATTTCGACTACAACGCCTTCTGGGCGCAGGCCAGCGCCGGGCGCGAGGTGGTCGCGGCCCACGCCTACGCGGTCGACCGCGGCGACGACAAGCAGCGCCAGTTCCAGAACATCCTGCGCGCCATCGGTTTCGAGGTGAAACTCAAGCCCTACATCCAGCGTTGCGATGGCTCGGCCAAGGGCGACTGGGACGTCGGCATTGCCCTCGATGCCATCGAACTCGCCGAGCGCGTCGACCGGCTGGTACTGGTGTCCGGCGACGGCGATTTCGCGCTGCTGGTGCAGCGTGTCGGCCAGCGCTTCGCGGTCCCGGTCGAGGTCTACGGCGTCGCTCGACTCAGCGCCGAAGCGCTGGTGCGCGCGGCCTCGCCGTTCATCGCCATCGACGCGCCGCTGCTGCTGGCGGCGCGCCCGGCTCAGCCTTCGCGGTGACGCTTCATCCAGTTGACCAGTCCGCCTTCGAGCAGTATCTCGACCTGGCGCGGGGTCAGGTCGTGGCGCAGCACGATTTCGCCGTCATCGCTTTGGACGGCGATGCGATCGCCCTGCTTCAGGGTCTCGTGCACACCCTCGAAGGTTAGCGTCTGGCCGCTTTCCAGGGTGTCGTAATCGCCGGGATCGTCGAAGCGCAACGGCAGCACGCCGAAGTTCACCAGGTTCTGCCAGTGGATGCGCGCAAAGCTCTTGGCGATGGCCACTCGCAGGCCGTTGTAGCGCGGTGCGATGGCGGCGTGCTCGCGGCTCGAGCCCTGGCCGTAGTTGCGCCCGGCGATGACGCAGTGATCGCCGCTGGCCTCGGCTTTCTGCGGATACTCCTCGTCGATGCCGCGAAAGCAGAATTCGGCGATGCGCGGGATATTGCTGCGATACGGCAGCACCTCGTTGCCGGCCGGCATGATCTCGTCGGTCGACACGTCGTTGTGCATCTTCAGCAGCACCGGTAGTTCCAGACGGTCGGCGATCGCCTCGAATTCCGGCAGCGAGGCGATGTTGGGTCCCTTGATCAATTCCACCTTGCGCGCGGCGTCGGGCTCCAATGGCGGCATCAGATCGCGAACGTCGATCAGTGGATCGTCGGGCTCGCTGACGCGCGGGTAGGCGAAGTCGAGATCGCGCGGATCGCTGATCGCCCCGTTGAGCGCCGAGGCGGTGGCGGTCTCGGGACTGCACAGGAAGACCCGGTCCTCGCGGGTGCCGGAGCGGCCGGGAAAGTTGCGCGGCGTGGTGCGCAGGCTGTTGCTGTCGTTGGCCGGGGCCTGGCCCATGCCGATGCAGCCGTTGCAGCCGGCCTGGTGCAGTCGCCCGCCGGCGCCCAGCAGGCTGAGCACGTGGCCGTCGCGATCGAGCGTCTCGAGGATCGAGCGCGAGGTGGGGTTGATGTCGAACGATACCCAGTCGCTGATCCGGCGATCCTTGAGCATTTCGGCGGCGATCGCGAAATCCCGATAGCCGGGATTGGCGGAAGAGCCGATATACGCCTGGGAGAGGCTCTCGCCGGCGATCTCGCTTACCGGTACGACGTTGCCCGGGCTCGAGGGCTTGGCGATCAGCGGCTCGAGCCGGGACAGGTCGATCTCCTCGTCGATGTCGTAGCGCGCACCCTCGTCGGCGGCGAGCGGGCTGAAATCGTCGCCGCGGCCCGCCGCGTCGAGGAAGCGCTTGACCGCATCATCGGCGGGAAACACGCTGGTGGTGGCGCCCAGCTCGGCGCCCATGTTGGCGATCACGTGGCGATCCATCGCCGACAGGCACGCAAGGCCCGGGCCGTGGTACTCGATGATCCGGCCGATGCCGCCGTCGACGCCGTGTCGGCGCAGCATCTCGAGGATCACGTCCTTGGCGCTGACCCAGTCGGGCAACTCGCCGGTCAGCCTGACGCCCCAGATCTCGGGCATCTTGAGATAAAAGGGTTCGCCGGCCATGGCCATCGCCACGTCGATACCGCCGGCGCCGATCGCCAGCATGCCCATCGAGCCGGCGGCCGGGGTGTGGCTGTCCGCCCCCAGCAGGGTCTTGCCGGGCTTGCCGAAGTGCTGCTGGTGGGTGGGATGGCTGACGCCGTTGCCGGCCCGCGAGAACCATACGCCCAGCCGCGCGGCGGCGCTCTGCAGGAAACGGTGATCGTCGGGGTTCTTGTTGTCGCCCTGGATCAGGTTGTGGTCGACGTACTGCGCCGAAACTTCCGTCTTGACCCGCTCGAGGCCCATCGCCTCGAGTTCGAGCATCACCATGGTGCCGGTGGCGTCCTGGGTCAGTGTCTGATCGATGGTCAGTGCGATCGCCTCGCCCGGCGCCATACGACCTTCGACGAGATGGGCGTCGATCAGCTTGTGTGCCACGTTCATGGCCATCTTGTCTCCTCTCGCGGCCCTGGTCCTGCGCCGCGCATGTGATGTGACTGTCGGCGTCAGCCGCCGTGCTGTTGCTGCCGTACTGTCAGTCAGTGTAGAAAACTCGCAGTCAGTGTAGAAAGCTCACGGCCCGCGACTAACGTTGCATGCCATGGCGGCTGACGTTGCCGCATCGATCCTCTATCTTACGTTAACGTCAATCAGGCGAGTCTGCCCGGCCGGCGGGGCCGGCAGCCCACAAGGTAGTCGCGACTCGTACGGCGTATATCGCGCAATTAACGCGCCTGCGATCCGGGCGCCGACCAGGAAAGATCCGATGAGCACAACAACGATGAGCACAACAACAAGGCCCAGCGTCGTTCACCGGCCCGATTTCATGAACGGCGACGAGTTCCAGATTCCCGTCTTCAAGCTGCTCAAGCAGGACGGCACGCCCTACAAAAACGCCAAGCTTCCGCCGCTCGACAAGGACAAGGCGCTGTGCATCTATCGCGCCATGCTGTTCACCCGGGTGCTCGACGAGCGCATGCTCGCCGCCCAGCGCCAGGGCCGGCTGAGCTTCTACATGCAGTCCACCGGCGAGGAGGCCACGGTGATCGGCAGCACCGCCGCACTCGACGACGCCGACATGATCATGGCTCAGTATCGTGAGCAGGGCGCGCTGGCCTATCGTGGCTTCGGCGTCGACGAGTTCATGAACCAGCTGTTCGGCAACGACCGCGACTACGGCCGCGGCCGGCAGATGCCGGTGCACTACGGCTCCAAAACGCTCAATTACCTGACCATCTCCTCGCCGCTGGCGACCCAGATTCCCCAGGCCACCGGCTACGCCTACGGCCAGAAGCTGGCCGGCGAGGGCCACTGCACGATCACCCTGTTCGGCGAGGGCGCCGCCTCGGAGGGCGACTTCCACGCCGCGCTCAACATGGCCTCGGTGCATCGCGTGCCGGTGATCTTCCTGTGCCGCAACAACGGCTACGCGATCTCCACCCCGGCGGTCGAGCAGTTTTCCGCCGACGGCATCGCGCCGCGCGCCTTCGGCTATCGCATGAAGGTGATCCGCGTCGACGGCAACGACATCCTCGCCGTCTACCAGGCCACCCAGGAGGCGCGCAAGCTGGCGGTCGAGCATAACCAGCCGGTGCTGATCGAGGCGATGACCTACCGTCTCGCCGCGCACTCGTCGTCGGACGACCCTTCGGGCTATCGCAGCCGCAAGGAGGAGGCAGCCTGGCGCGACAAGGACCCGGTATTGCGCATGAAGCTGTGGCTCGAGGGCCAGGGCTGGTGGAGCGAAGAGGCGGAAAAGCAGGAGCAGGAAAGCCGACGTCGCGAGGTGCTCGAGGCCATGAAACGCGCCGAGAAGCGCCCACCGCCGCCGCTCGACAGCCTGGTCAGCGACGTCTATCACGAGCTGACGCCGGCACTCGCCGACCAGCTCGAGGCGCTCAAGACGCATATCCGCAAGTATCCCGAGGCCTACCCCAAGAGCGCGCCCACGCTTGACGCTGATCAAGGAGGTGCGCGCGATGCCTGAGATGAACATGCTGCAGGCCATCAACCAGGCGCTGGATACGGCGATGGCCGCCGACGACAAGGTGATCTGCTTCGGCGAGGACGTCGGCGTGTTCGGCGGGGTTTTTCGCGCCACCAGCCACCTGCAGGAAAAGTACGGGCGCGATCGCTGCTTCAATACCCCGCTGGTCGAGCAGGGTATCGTCGGTTTCGCCAACGGCCTGGCCGCGCAGGGCTCGGTGCCGGTCGCCGAGATCCAGTTCGCCGACTACATCTTTCCGGCCTTCGACCAGATCGTCAACGAGACCGCCAAGTTCCGCTACCGCTCGGGCAATCTGTTCAACGTCGGCGGGCTGACCCTGCGCGCGCCCTACGGCGGCGGCATCTCCGGCGGGCTCTACCACTCGCAGTCGCCCGAGGCCTACTTCGCCCATACCCCGGGGCTCAAGATCGTCGTGCCGCGCAATCCGCACCAGGCCAAGGGCCTGCTGTTGGCGGCGATCCGCGACCCGGACCCGGTGCTGTTCTTCGAGCCCAAGCGGCTGTACCGCGCCTCCACCGGCGAGGTCCCCGCGGAGGATTACCAATTGCCGCTGGGCAAGGCGGAAGTCACCCAGCAGGGCGATGACATCACCCTGCTGGCCTGGGGCGCGCAGATGGAGGTGGCCGGCAAGGCCGCCGAGCTCGCCGCCAAGCAGGGAATCTCCTGTGAGCTCATCGATCTGCGCAGCATCCTGCCCTGGGACGCCGAGACGCTGGTCGAGTCGGTGCTCAAGACCGGCCGGCTGGTGATCACTCACGAGGCGCCGCTGACCGGCGGTTTCGCCGCCGAGATCGCTGCCACCGTGCAGAGCCGCTGCTTTCTCTACCTGGAGTCGCCGATCGCCCGGGTGACCGGACTGGATACGCCGTTCCCGCTGACCCTGGAGAAGGAGTATCTGCCCGATCATCTGAAGATCTTCGAAGCGATCAAGCAGACCATCGAATTCTAGAACCGGCAGCCCGGCGATTTCAGGAGACAATCATGAGCGATTTCATACTGCCGGACATCGGCGAAGGCATCGTCGAGTGCGAGCTGGTCAAATGGCTGGTCGGCGAGGGCGACACCATCGAGGAGGACCAGCCGGTGGTCGAGGTGATGACCGACAAGGCGCTGGTCGAGATCACCGCGCCCGAGGCCGGACGAGTGACGCGGCTCTACTATCAACAGCAGGAGAATGCCCGGGTGCATTCGCCGCTGTTCGCCTACACGCCGCTGGAGCGCGCGGAAGACGACGACGCGGACAGCGGCGCGACGCAGGACGCCGCCGAGCGCGAACCCGCGCGCGACAGCGGCCATCCCGAGGCGGTCACGCCCCCCGTCGAGTTGCCGGCCGAACGCCAGGCGGCAAGCGCGCCTGCGCGCCAGGACGAAACGGCACGCAACGCGCCGAATCAATCCGCCGGTGGCCCGCATGGGCGCATTCCGGCCAGCCCCGCGGTGCGCCGGCTGGTGCGCGAGCTCGGCGTGTCGCTGGCGGCGATCCCCGGCTCCGGCAAGCACGGTCGGGTGCTCAAGGAGGACGTGCTGGCGTTCGACAGGCGCGGCGACGGGCCGCGTCAGACGTCGCAAGCCGCGCCCACGGCTAGCGGGGGCGCGGCGCGGGTCGAGCCGATTCGCGGCATGCGCGCGGTGATGGCCAAGCGCATGGTCGAGTCGGCGACGACGATCCCGCATTTCAGTTACGGCGACGAGATCGACGTCACCGAGCTGCTGGCGCTGCGCGAGCGGCTCAAGGCGCAGGCCGAGGCGGCCGGCACGCGGCTCACGCTGATGCCGCTGGTGATGAAGGCGCTGGCGCTGGCGCTTCAAGCCCATCCGCTGCTCAACAGCCGGGTCGACGCCGCCGTCAGCGAGATCCACTACCAGCCGCACTGCAACATCGGCATGGCGGTGGACAGCCGGATCGGCCTGCTGGTGCCCAACGTCAAGCGCGTCGAGCAGTTGAGCCTGCTCGACATCGCCCGTGAAGTGGCGCGGCTGACCGAGGCCGCCCGCGAGGGCCGGGTCGGCCAGGCGGATCTCGCCGACGGCACTATCAGCATCTCCAACATCGGCGCGCTGGGCGGTACCTACGCCGCGCCGCTCATCAACCTGCCGGAGGTGGCGATCGTCGCGCTGGGCCGCACGCAGTGGCTGCCGCGCTTCGACGCCGCCGGGCAGGTGGTCTCGCGGGCGATCATGACCGTCACCTGGTCGGGCGATCACCGGATCATCGACGGCGGCACCATCGCGCGCTTCTGCAATCAGTGGAAGGGCTACCTCGAAGACCCGCAATCGATGCTGCTCGAGATGACATAGCTCGAGATGACACAGCAGTGCCTTTCAAAACCCTTAAGCCGGCCTCAGCCATGTCTAGATTGACGGTATGGTTAGCAACGCTTACCCGATGAACTTTGGTCTCTGGTCGAGCCCGGGCGTGTCGTTGGCCAGCCTGCTATACGATGGACACAGCGCAGTTGGCGTTCCGGAACGCCTGGTTAGGCTGCCTCGAAATTCAGAGGATGGATGTCGTCCAGGTTGACCGTATTTCGCGCCACCCAGAGGTCATACATAGCCTGCATTGCCAGCCAGCTTTCCGGCGTGCGACCAAGAACCTTTGATAGCCGCAATGCCATTTCCGGACTAATACCACTGTCCCCTTTGAGCAATCGGGACAGTGTCGAAGGCGAAACCCCAAGGCTTGAGGCGAGCTGACGAGAACTAATACCGAAAGGCTCCAGACACACTTCCCCAATGAACTCACCCGGATGCGGCGGATTATGCATAGTCATTAGTGATAATTGTTCTGCCCTTCAATGGATGAAGCCGGAAGCCAGGAATGTCCATGTCTTCCACTGATGTGGCGGTACCAAGAGCGGCAAGCTGCACACGCAGCTTCTTGGCATGATCTGCTTGTATTCCAGCCGTGCTGCCAGTCGAATAGAACCGTTTTAGTCCCTTGTGGCGGAATGATTTAATCATGGATGAATGATGGTAGCTTGGTGCGCATCGCGCAACAACAGGGCTTTAGGCTCTTGGATGAGTTGCAGCTGACCTGATGAGGAGTATGCATTTACATGTAAATAGGAATGTTGGCGCCTCGCACCAGATGAGGTGCCAGCCACATGATCTATATAACTGTAGTCTCCAAGGTAAGTAACGATCAACTACCGAGCAGACGCTCCCGTCGCTCGGCAAGCGACAGGGCTATAAAGCTTGTTCACTATCGGAGGGGCTCGGGCGGCATACTGCGTCTCGTTTGAGGCATGTGAAATACCCGGATGCCCCCGACTCTCTTTGTATGAGAGCTTTCAACAAGCCTTATGTGGTTGATAAGCCGCATTAACAGGAGGAACTTCATGGCCAGCCGCGCCGAATATTACCTGCTCGATGTCTTCACCGATCATGCCTTCGCGGGGAATCCGTTGGCCGTTTTCCCGTTTGCCGAGGGAATCGGCAGCGAAAACATGCAGGCCATCGCCAATGAGCTGAACCTCTCCGAAACCGTCTTCGTGGGCCAGACCAACGCGCCGGATCGTTTCCCTATTCGTATCTTCACGCCAACCATGGAGTTGCCCTTCGCTGGCCATCCGACGGTAGGCACCGCCCACCTGCTGGCGGAACTGGAGCTAGCAAGACGCGACAGCCCCCTCATCCTCGAAGCCGAGGTCGGGCCGCTTGGGGTGACCTTTAAGCAGGATCTGGCTTGCTTCACGACGGCACAGTCGGTGGAGATTCGAAACAGCACGCTAACCCGGACCACCGCCGCTCAATTGCTCGGGTTGGGTGAAGGCCAGATCATCAGCGATCCCGTGCTGGCCTCATGTGGGCTACCGTATCACCTCATCGAGCTTGGCTCTCTGGACGCGCTCGGACGTGCTCTACCCTCTCCCAGCGTCTGGAAAGAATGGGTTACACCCAGCAGGTACGAGCAGATTTACCTCTATGTAGCCGACAGCACTACCGGTCAGGCGGGTTCCCTGCGTTGTCGGATGTTCTCAACGGAAGGCGGGGTACGCGAAGATCCGGCTACCGGCAGTGCTGCTGCGGCACTGGCAGGCAAGCTGGCAGCATCCAGGCAAGGCCCCGGCGTGTGGCGTTGGGAGATCCGGCAGGGCGTCGAAATGGGGCGACCCAGCCGTATATTCGCCGAGGCAGAACGTAGCAAGGAGAGCATGACAATTCGAATCGCAGGGCAGGCGGTAGTGTTAGGAAAGGGCATGCTCCGTTTACACGGGTAACGTCTTGCTGTCGCTGCCATGGATAGGATCAGGATCAGGCCACGTATATTCCTTGTTGAAAAATAACGTGGCCGGGTGAAAGGATTCAGGCTTCTTACTTGAAGGCCGTCTCCTGGAAACTTTGTCCGGCAATGACTCGCCGATGCCAGGCCTCAAGCCGGGGCCGGCTACTGGCCCAGTTCGCTTCGGGTAGCCGGAAGCCCAGATAATCCAGCGCCACCGCGACAGAGATCTCCCCGAGGGTCATTGCCGGCGCTACCCGAGATTCGTCGAGCTCCGTTTCCAGCCGATCCAGGATCCGCTGCATGGCCCGCCAACGCCGCTGGCCCAGCACACTATCGTCGACCTCGCTACCCAAATGTTTCCTGGAGATCACCGTGGTAAAAGCGCCATCCATCAGGCCTTGGCCGAGTCCGGCCAGATGCAGGACCTCATTCAAGCGGGCCGTAGGAATGATCGGCTCGCTGCGTCCAAGCCCATCAAGGTAAAAGGCGATTATGAACGACTCGCTCAGTGCGGTGCCGTCCTGGATAATCAATGCGGGAATGCGTCCAGCGGGGTTGGCATCGAGCAGTGCGGCATCGTCGGTCCATGGATCGCACCAGCGCAGAGTGACCATCTCTGCCAGGCCTTTTTCCAGCACAACGATGCGTACCATGCGGGCATAGGGGGACGTCGCGTTCAGAAAGAGTTCCATTAGTGTCTCCAGGGTTCGGGGGTGGCAACGCCGTGGCGCTCTTGCACGCCATGGCTGAGAAGGATCAAGGTCAGGCCGCCGGCGAGCATGAAACCGCCGATGGCAAAGAGTGGGGTATACGTACCCCAGAGCTCATAGAGGGCGGACATGCCATAGCCTGCTGCGGCCTGGGCCGCAGCGAAAGCGGCGGTGGCCCGTCCCCAAAGCTTCTTGTGCGCGGCTGGGCCGACCAGCTCGGCAAGCCGCCCCGACGTCAAGGCTACGATGCCAGGGATCATGGCGCCGACCACGAACGAAGAAACCGACCGGCTGAGTAACGCCAGGGACAGCACGGGCAGAGCGACCGCGGCGGCTTTGGCGGCAAACGCCAATGCCAGGCCCCGATGCCAGCCGAGCCGTCGCGCTACGGCACCGGCAATCAACGGGCCGCAGACGGCCCCCACCCCAAAGATGCCCCACTGCAGGGCAGCCGCATGGTTGCCCAGCGCGTTTTCCCTGGCCAGGTAATCGACCCAGAACACCGTGTGCGGCACGAAGCCCACGGCATCCAGGGCGTAGGCGCCGATCACCAGCAACACGACCATGGCCATACCGGCGTGTGCCTCTTGGGTATTGGCTTCCCGAGAAGATGGCGTGGCTGACGTGGCCAGGTGTGTCAGTCCACGATCGCAGACAATCCCGGCCACGAGACCGACCAGCCCCAAGGCGATCCAAGTGGCGAACAGGCTGGCTTCAAGCAGCAGCGGGACCACCCATGCTGAAAGCAATGCTCCTAGGCCGATGCCGGTAAAGACCAACGCGCCCACGCTGGTACGCCGATCGGCTGGTGTGGCTGCCAGCGCCATCGAAGGCCCGACGACCATCAGGATCGCACCGGCGATGCCCGAGACCAGCCTCCAGACAAAGAACCAGGTGAAGCTGGCCGGTCCGGCACAGAGCAGAAAGCTCAGGGCGATGCCCGCGAAGCTCAACCCGATCACCATCCGTGGCGAGTAGCGCTCCGACAGGGTGTGGGCGGCAAGCGCTCCTATCAAGTAGCCGAGCAGGTTGGCGGCGCCCAGATAGGCGGCCTGGCTGGCGCTGAACCACTGTTCCTGGATCAGCGCCGGTAACAGCGGCGTGTAGGCAAAACGGGCCACGCCGATGCCGGCAAGCGTGGCCATAATGCCCGTTAGCAGGGCAGGGAGGTCTTTCTTGTGAACCATGCTGCTGTCCTTGTTAGACGGCGGTATTGGCGATTGGCTGCTCGGGCGAGGTTCGCTTCAACCGGGCTCTGGTGAACAACTCGCCCACCGTCCGGCCGGCATCGACCAGGGCAGTGGAGTTCACATGGGGGCGAGGCACGATGTAAGTATAGAATTTTGCGCCCTCACACACCGTGCCCAGTGCCCAAGCATTGTCTAGCGCCTCTCCCTCGGCCGAGACGATATGCAGGTCGGCGTCGACCTCGATCCCGCCTATTTCGACATCGCCATTACAGAATGGCTGGATTACCCCCCGCTCGAGCAGGCGCTGAGTGAATATCGACTGATCGATGGCAGGAGAGGATTTGGGAACCCGCGCTCTGACCAATACGTCGGCCCGGAAGCTGGCTTGAGGAAACAATGGGCTGTTTACCATGAAGGAGGCTTGTTCGGGGTCCATTGCGGCGTAGGCGCCGGGCCCAAACCCGAGATCCAAATAGCCAGCCTTGGCTAGCGCCAACCATTCCTCGATACGTTCCAGCGGAGGGCCTACGGCCAAGCGGTTCATTGCCGGCACAAACTCGCCCATGAATTCTCGATGCGAGCTGGCGGAGAGGGCCCCGAAGTCGATGGCATCGCGCAGGTTATCCCGAACATCGCGCAGTACATCACAAGCCGCCTTCAGTGGGCTGTCGACGTTACCCCGACGGGCTTCCTCCAGGTCCGTCTCGAGGAACGTGCGCAGCCAGACTTGGTAAACCCCTCGGTTCTGTAGTGCTACTTCGGGAATAGGGTCGACTAGAGACTGCCAAGTAAATAGGGGGATCCCTGTGCAGCAACGCCTGAGGATGGCCTCGGCCGAGTTGGTATCAAGGCGCACTAGGGTCTCATCGAGCAGGGAGGCAAAGGCCTCGCCATGTCGTTGGCGGGCATGGGCCAGGTAATAGGCATGGGCCATGTCTCGGACCAGCAATGGGAAGACGTCAGCAAAGAAGTCCAGCTCGCCGGGGCCTTTCTCGGCTTGCCACCTAATGACTTGTGCCCGGGTCAGAAAACGCGCCCGATATTGATCCGAGACCCCTTTCTGGTTCTCAGCGCGAGCCGACAGGGGCAGTCCACTACGCGAATACAGGGCTAAGGCCGGCTCTTGGCCAGACGGCTGGTAGATGAGTTCACCAGTCTCGACATTACGATGGAATCGCCCCCCACGGCCAACCGTCAGCGCTGCAATGGCATCGATCGCGGTCAGGCCCATTCCCTCGATGGCCACCGAGGCGCTAGCCTGAATATTGCACCATTGGCGCGAGTTCGGCCTGCTGAGTGATCAGGCCAGCTCTTCATGCTGGATTCAGCAAGAATCGGTCACGTTTTGATCAATTACCCAGCGTCGAGACACA